>NZ_DALZCD010000426.1:0-1211 GCF_031978025.1 Erwinia sp. | reverse complement strand
GTAATGTGCAGATCGTTTCTCCGCAGGCCAGCGAAACGAATGTGGTGCTGCCAGCTGTGACTTCTGAAAAAGTGGCAGAGCTGCTGCTGACCGTTACTGCGGCCAATGGTAAAACCGATATAGCCTCTTACAAAGTGGTTATCGTGCCTGTTTCAGCGGACACTCCGGACGAGCCTGTAGTGCCGGATGTGCCTTCTGAATATCCACTGTGGAGCGCCGCTGCTACCTACGTGGGGGGCAGCAAAGTCACGCACAAAGGCGTTAACTATATTGGTAAATACTGGTCACAGGGTTCTGAACCCGGTCTGGAAGAAAATACCGGACAGTACGGTAAACCATGGGATTACCTTCGTTAATTCAATCTTATTAATAATGCTCCTTCGGGAGCATTATTTTGCATCTTTCAGAGTCAAATAGTGAACATTTCAGAGAAGGGTTTTAATTTTATCAAAGCCCATGAAAAACGGCGTTTAAAAGCCGAAAAGAATGATGCGGGTATCTGGACAACAGGCTATGGCCATACGGAGAGCGTTCGTGAAGGCGATAGCGTTACCCCTGAAGAGGCGGAGGCGTTGCTAATAAGCGATCTGAAAAAATGTGCCGATGTACTGAGACAAAAGCTTGGCGTACCCGTCTCACAGAATCAGTTTGACGCGCTTTGCTCGCTCTTGCTTAGCATCGGGCCAGGGCTGCGTGGCGTAAAAAGCGGGCCGATCGAGCTTAAAAGCGGCCAACCTTCTACGCTGCTTATGTTTTTAAACCAGGGGTGTTACGCCGCAGCGGCCGACCAGTTTGGCTCGTGGATTTATGCAGGCAATACCGTTATCAAAGAGTTGATTTACCGCAGGGAACGCGAAAAAAATCTTTTTCTTCGCAAAAAATAAATAGCGTTTGATTATGCTATTTCCTAAAGGCTTTACTGAAATGAATATTAGTGAATATTTAGTCCTTATAAGATTCCTGACAGAACATCATCTTTTAGATGCTATGGTCATTGCAAGCATAGGCGGTGTCGCCAATTACTTTATTCATGGCGAGCTGGTAAGTGAAAATAAAGGGAATTTTCCTTATTTCCTTAAGCTTATTTTTATTTCCATGTTTACCGGCTGCCTGGTGGGTTTACTCTGCGTTGATTTCAACGTTTCTACTACCCAAACTCTCCTTTTTTCTGCCATCGCAGGGACCAGCGGCAGTGAAGTGGTCGTGGTATT
>NZ_DALZCD010000425.1:0-1479 GCF_031978025.1 Erwinia sp. | reverse complement strand
AAAAGATGCTCCTGATTGTCTGAAAATCGTTGATGAAGCAGTAACCTGCTCAATTCTCAGGAAAATGCTGCAAAAACGTGCGCGGTATCCTCTGCGGCCAGGTTGTTAAGCCAGCACGTTATCTGGCGTTTTCTTTGAGACATCTTTTAAGAAAACAGAATAAGATTTTTCCTGGAAATATTCAATCACCCCCTTTCAGGGTTTGATTTTAAATTTTACTAAACTTTTTCTTATTAAGGCTGACGAATGAATGAGCAGTAAGGGTAATGCACCATCAGAACTTCCATAAGTAATTGATAGAAAAGAATTTAATAGAATAACCGTTATTATTTGAGTTTAATTGAATAGCTTATTTTGCCTGGCGTGTACTTTACTTCCCGGGCTAATTTCTGGTCGGCCCGCTGCATTTATCGACAGACGCCGAATCCTCGCATGCCCAAATGAAAATGTGCGGCGTGGGCACGGTTGTAATCCGGTCCAAGGGCATTGCCGTACCAGAAGCAGCTTTGCTGGAAGATTTGCCGAAGCCAGTAGGCTTCAGGACGCGGCTGCCCCCATACCTTTTGAATGGCAATTTCTCTGCCGTCCTGTAAGCGAAAACCCGCCACGTCCAGCGCCTCTGCCGTAGCATGTTCGCTTAACCTGCCGGTGGCGCGGTGATAAATATTTCTACAGGCGTAGCTCCCGACATGATCAATACGCACTAGAGGGGAGCCTAGCTGCACCGCTGCCAGCGATTTAGCCGCAGTGACAAACATCGTAGTAGAGAGTGCCAGCGAACAGCTGGCAAGAAAGGAAGAGCTGAGACGTACGTCACTAAATCCCTGTACACGGACCGGTGCGGCAAGAGGGCAATTCCCCTCAACGGGACGCGCAAGGCTAAAACGAATATAACCCCCTTCTTTTGCCCGCTGCAGCGCAGCCATACAGGCTTCAGGATCGTGTTGTAGCCGCTTTAGCTTATAGCGAGTCATCCAGCCCGGTGCATCAGTGACAGTTAACGGCGTAAAGGGATTCCAGGCGGGCGGCAGCGTTTTTTGCCACCATGGCATAATCAGTAACGCCAGCAGAAAAATGATGCCTGCCCCGATCAATGCTTTCATCATGTCCTTCCGCTCCTGCTGCACCATCCGGGGGAAAACGCAACGCCCTGTTCTGTCGAATAATGAGTGTAGCGGCGTTTTTGTGCGATCGAACCAACTGTGAATAACTTTACCTGCCAGCCACGCGCTTTTACGTTAAGATTTGCGCCCTTAAGCGGAAAAACGATGCCGGCTCCACGCCGCATTTTCCAAAGCGCGCGGCAATACAAAGACTTGCCGACGCATAATGACTGAGCAACAGCCTTCAGAGCTGACACAACATCTACAGGATACCTTCTCGTTATGGTTGACCAATTGAAAAAGCCTCTTCAGGAGGAGGCGCCCGGCGAGCTGCGGCGCAACTTACATAATCGGCACATCCAGCTCATCGCTATCG
>NZ_DALZCD010000424.1:0-1653 GCF_031978025.1 Erwinia sp. | reverse complement strand
CAAGCCTGCATCCCGCTGCGTACGGCACCAGCCACGTCCGTAGTGAGATCGTCGCCCACGTGGAGAATGCTGTGTAAAGGCAGGTCGAGCTTTTCTGCCGCCAGGTGATACATATCGTGATAAGGCTTGGCGCGACCGTGCGGCCCGGCTCGCAGGATGAACTTAAAGTATTTATCCAGCCCGAACAGATGCGGCTCGGCATTGCCATTCGTGATGGCCACCAGCGGAATTTTCGCGGCCAGCGCGGCCAGCGTGCTGTGCGTTTCGGCTGGTACCTCAATCTGGCTGCGCCAGTAGGCAAAATGCGCCATAACGTCATGTGAGCCTTTTTCCGCTTCCGATGCGGTAAGCCCGCTATTTAGCATCGCCAGCTCAACCGCACGACGGCGCCATTCGCTGACGTCATGATAAATGTCCGGCTCCTTCTCAAGCAGGCTGTCACGCAGCTGCTGGTACTGCAACGGGCTAAACTCGTTCAGCGCCGGATGATAAGCCTGCAAAAATGCGTGGGTTTCTTTGGCGGTACGGCCTATCACTGGCCGATTATCGTACAGCGTATCATCAAGGTCGAAAGTCATGGCCGCGACCGGGCGCAGCGGACGGTAAAAGTGCATCAGGTTTTTCCTCGTTTGGCACGGGGATGGGCGGCATCGTAAACCGAGGCCAGATGTTGGAAATCAAGGTGAGTATAGATCTGGGTAGTGGTGAGATTGGCGTGGCCCAGCAACTCCTGCACGGCACGCAGATCGCCGCTCGATTCCAGCATATGCGTTGCAAAGGAGTGACGCAGCTTGTGCGGATGAATATGGCTGGAAAGCCCCTGCTTCACGCCCCACTCGGCAAACCGCTTTTGTACATTACGGGTAGAGATGCGTTTGCCCTGCTTCGACAGAAACAGCGCATGATCTTCAGGCGCAAACAGCTCACGCAGCGCCAGCCAGCGCTCCGTCCATTCCACCGCCATGCGGCCAATCGGCAGACGGCGCTCTTTGCTGCCCTTGCCGGAGACCCAGACTTCGCCGGAAGCCAGATCGAGATGGGGAATATCAATGCCGACCAGCTCAGAAAGGCGCAGCCCGGCTCCGTACATCACTTCCAGCATCGCGCGATCGCGTACGGCCAGCGGATCGTTCAGGTCGATATCCAGCAGGCGATTGACTTCATCCACATCGATATTTTTTGGCAGATGGCGGGAAGCACGCGGCGTGGCAACGCCTTTCGCCGGATTAGCTTTCAGCTTGCCCTGGCTGATTTGCCAGTCGAGAAAGCTGCGCAGTGCGGAGAGACGCAGCGCCAGGCTGGCTGGCTTAAGGCCGCCTCGTCGGCTACGCGCGGCCAGCGCTCGAACCTGAGCAGCGTCCAGCTTCTCCCAGGTCGCGAGCTTCATTTCATCCAGCAGGATAATACAGGCGCTCAGCTGCCGCTCGTAGCTGGTCTGCGTGAGCGGACTGAGCTGACGCTCAACTTTCAGATAGCGCAGGAAGCCCTCTACGGCTGACTGTAGAGGAGAGGCGTTCATACCTTTTCCACCCAGCGCTGCAGCAGCTCCGGCAGCATGTGCGAAAGGTGCTGCAATAACACCGTGCCCATACCGGACTGATAGTGCTGGCTGTCGCGGCTGCTGAAGATCAGCACGCCCAGTTCACCGCGCTC
>NZ_DALZCD010000423.1:0-1932 GCF_031978025.1 Erwinia sp. | reverse complement strand
TTACCCGGCCGGTCTCGCCAGTCTTTCAGACGGACAAACATGCGCGCCACGTTCAGCCCGTTGCCGCCCGGCCCGGCACCAATAGTCGAAAACACGGACAGGACATTATCTTTTTCCTGCGTCAGGTAATAGTGCTCAACGCGATCGACTACTTTATTCGTTTGTTGCAGCGTAGAGCCAGGCGGTAGCTGCACCTGCGTAGTGAAGACACCGCGATCTTCCAGCGGCAGAAAAGAGGTCGGCAGGTGCAGAAAAAGTAAGGCCATACCGCCGATAATCAGCAGATAGAGCAAAAGCCAGCGTCCCGCTTTCGACACAATGCGCCCTACGCCCCGCTCATAGCGAGCGGCGTTGCGGTTAAAGGTACGGTTAAACCAGCCAAAGAAGCCCCGGCGGGCATGATGCTCGCCCTGCGGCAGCGGTTTTAACAGCGTGGCGCAAAGAGCCGGTGTCAGCACCATCGCTACCAGCACCGAAAGCACCATAGCGGAAACGATAGTGACGGAAAACTGCCGGTAGATCGCGCCGGTAGTGCCGCCAAAAAAGGCCATCGGCACGAAAACGGCAGAGAGCACCAGTGCGATACCCACCAGCGCGCCCTGAATTTGTCCCATCGACTTACGCGTCGCTTCGCGCGGCGACAGGCCTTCCTCACGCATTATCCGCTCAACGTTTTCCACGACCACAATGGCATCGTCCACCAGCAGACCTATCGCCAGTACCATCGCAAACATCGTCAGCGTGTTGATACTGAATCCGCAAGCGGAGAGGACAGCAAAGGTGCCAAGCAGCACCACCGGCACGGCGATGGTAGGAATGAGCGTGGCACGAAAGTTCTGCAAAAACAGATACATCACAACAAAAACCAGCACGATAGCTTCCAGCAGCGTTTTCACCACGTCCTCAATTGAGGCCACCACAAAAGGCGTGGTTTCATAAGCGATTTCCGCTTTAAGGCCGGGCGGGAAATAACGGGACAGTTCTGCTATCCGTGCCCTGACCAGCTTGTCCGTTTGCAGCTCGTTCGCGCCCGAAGCCAGCTTTACGCCCAAACCTGAAGCGGGCTGGCCGTTGTACTGGCTGAGATAATCATATTTTTCCGCACCCAGCGCCACTTTGGCCACATCACCGAGCCGCACCTCCGACCCATCCTGATTAACACGCAGCGTAATCTGGCGAAATTGCTCGGGTGTGGTTAGCAGCGATTGCGCGTTAATGGTGGCGTTTAGCGCCTGGTGCGCCACAGAGGGCAGGCCGCCTAACTGGCCAACGGCGACCTGGCTGTTTTGCGATTCGATAGCGCTGACAATATCGGAAGTGGTCAGCGCGTAATTGATCAATTTGTCAGGATCCAGCCAGATGCGCATAGCGTACTGCGAGCCATAGGCATCTATCTGGCCCACGCCGTCGATGCGGCTCAGTGGATCCTGTACATTGCTGGCAACGTAATCTGAAATGTCCTGCTTGTCCATGCTGCCGTCGGTAGAGACAAAGGCCACCATCAGAATATTGGTGTCACCGGTTTTCGTCACCGTCACGCCCTGAGACTGCACCGCCTGAGGCAGCTTACGCAGCGCGGTTTGCAGCTGGTTTTGCACCTGCTGGCGTGCCTCATCGGGAGGAGTGCCGGCGACGAAGGTCAGCGTGATCGTCGCCTGACCGGTATTGCTGCTTTGTGAAGACATATACATCAGATTATCGATGCCGGTCATGTTCTGTTCGATAACCTGAGTGACGGTATTTTCCAGCGTCCGGGCAGAGGCGCCAGGGTAGTTAGCGGTCACGCGCACGTTAGGCGGAGCCAGCGCCGGATACTGCTCTACAGGGAGTGAAAAAATAGCCAGGGTACCGGTCAGACACAGCAGAATCGCTATTACCCACGCGAAAATGGGGCGATCGATAAAAAAATTCGCCATCAGCGACTCCAGGCTA
>NZ_DALZCD010000422.1:0-2017 GCF_031978025.1 Erwinia sp. | reverse complement strand
CGCCTGCCAGCATCGTATTGGCGTAATCCGTTACCAGCAGATTGAAATCATCTGCGGTCAGTGCCCCGGATTTATACATTGAAAGCAGCTGTTCTCCTGCCGCTTTCTCTTGCTGACGGTAGTCATTACGAACCGCTCGTTCGCACTCACCGTCTGTGCAGGCCGTAAATCGCCCTTGAAGCTCATCCATACCACCGATACCGGCATCTTTTAACTTCTCATACAGCGCACGGCTTCTGTCATCAAGATTTTCAATGCCACGCTTATTGGACAGAAAATTATCAATGCCTGCCGCCTGGCTGGTAAGATCGCGTCCGGCCTTAAGCGCTAAGTCTTCTCCGCTGGTCAGCGTCGTGCGATCCAGACCGGTAGAATGAGTTCACGTTTACCCTGTACAGCATCCTGGCAGGCCGTCGCGCTGTTGAGATGCAGATCGTTACCCGCGCTCAACGTCACGTCCTATGTACCTGCGATGTTGCTACCGCCCATAACCGCGCTGTCAGCAGATCGCGGGCGCATTATTATAGAGTGGGGTACCGGCCTAATATAGGCCAGCCGAACCCGCTGCCACAGCTTACCATTAAAGGTCGCTGGCTGGAGGCTCTGGGATTTGCGACCGGGCAGAGGCTCGATGTGATCGCCGGGCCGGGGCAGTTGATTATCCTTCTGGCTAAGGTTTAATCTACAGATAAAAAATCCTGGGAAGGTAAAAACCCCCAAGATATTAGCTACATATATAACTTCCAAAAATTCATGCCATTAATAAGCCAATACTGTTCTTTATCAGGTACTAATAACCCAAAATCACTATTTGCTTGTGCATTCCAATCTGACGGCACTGATTTTTCGTGCTGCCTGTCCCAATCTGTATGGCGATATATTTTTTTATCGAAATTGATATAAAACCTGGGGAGACGCATTCGCCAACTATCCCATTCAGGAGATACTGGCTCTGTAAGAAAAGATAAAAACGTCTCGATATACTCATAAAAATCAATAAGGATTTTGCTATCCCTGTTTGAGACAAAAAAATCACGCATCCAGTCAATAGAATAAACAGCTACATTGTTTTTTACAATGTAGCTTCTGAAATTATCTTTGGATAAAATGGGTATCCCATTTCTAAATGAGTTAACAGCCTGCTCATACAGTTCGGCTTTCATCCATCCTTCATCAATATAAAACTTATACTCCGGCCTCACATCAATACAGTAATTAACTTTACTATCAAAAACATAGTAGTGTTTTCCATCTAAGACAAAAATGGCTATGTCTTTTTCACCATTATAAATATTGTCAAGCAAACTCTGATAACTACTTTCTAAATTCATGCAAAACTCCTCTTTGGTCAGTACCCGAGCATTTGACGAGTTATTTTCGATCAGTTTATCCCAGATCTTAGGTAACTCAAGAGATACACTAGGTTGTCCTTTTGTCGGATCAACAATCTTAGGAGCATTGGGATCTTTAGGTACTCCTGGAAGCGGTTTTTGAGGCACAGCCGCATCCATTATCTGTTTATGAATTTTTGCATCTACTTCAAAAACAACTACACTTCCATCCTGCCTTCCGTTAGTCAGATAATATGCAGCATGATTTGGTCCATTAGTACTAACACATAACTGTCCACTACACCCTGAATTAATAGTCACACTTCCGTCTGAATTTACATTAATTCTATTCTGGCTAGTTTGTGTTCCGCTGCCGCCACCTTCAACCCTAAAATAGGTTTCTGAGGAAGGCTTAGTCGTCAATTTATTGGTGGCAGAGTTGACGATGCTGCTTCCTTTTCTCGCTCCCTGCAATACTTTATTGAAAGCCAGCCCGGACGCAAACTTTATCACATCCTGTCCGGATGCTCCGTTATCCAGCAGGTTCATCACGCCATTAACATCAACAGGCGACAACGTCGATGAAATAACGTTATTTTTAAGCGCCAGGTCGTGTATTTTCTCGTCGCTTAATCCCTGCGACTTCCATTCTGCGATTTGCTGGCTGCCTTTAATCGCTGCAACGT
>NZ_DALZCD010000421.1:0-2058 GCF_031978025.1 Erwinia sp. | reverse complement strand
TCCGACTGGCTGATGCGTAAAACCGGATCGCTGAATATCGCCCGTAAAACGCCTATTGTCCTTGGCATGTTGCTCTCCATCAGCATGGTGGTGTGTAACTATGTCGATACGGAATGGGTAGTGGTGTTCTTTATGGCGCTGGCTTTCTTCGGCAAGGGGATTGGCGCGCTCGGCTGGGCCGTGATGGCAGATACCGCGCCGAAAGAGATCAGCGGACTCAGCGGCGGGCTGTTCAATATGTTCGGCAATATCTCCGGGATCGTTACGCCCGTGGTTATCGGTTACATCATTGCCACGACCGGATCCTACAACGGCGCGCTGATTTACGTTTGTATTCATGCCTTTGTGGCGGTAATGAGCTATCTGGTGCTGGTGCGCGATATCAAACGTATTGAATTAAAACCCTTGTAAGGAGCCGCTATGACGACGCAAAGCAGCCCGATCGTTACCGACATGAAAGTGATCCCGGTAGCGGGGCACGACAGCATGTTACTTAATATCGGCGGCGCGCACGGCGCTTACTTTACCCGCAATATCGTGGTGTTGACCGACAGCGCTGGCCATACTGGCGTAGGAGAAGCCCCGGGCGGCGAGACAATTTATCAGACGCTGCTGGACGCCGTACCGCAGGTAACAGGGCGTGAAGTTGCCAGAATGAACCGGCTGGTGCAGGAAGTGCATCTGGGTAACCAGACGGCGGATTTCGATACCTTCGGCAAAGGTGCCTGGACGTTTGAGCTGCGCGTGAATGCGGTAGCCGCGCTGGAAGCGGCGCTGCTGGATTTGCTGGGCCAATGGCTGAACGTGCCGGTGGCGGAGCTGCTGGGGCCGGGTAAACAGCGCGATGAAGTGACGGTGCTGGGTTATCTGTTCTATATCGGCGACCGGGAAAAAACCGATCTTCCTTATCTGAGCGGCGAAAACGCCACCCACGACTGGTATCGCCTGCGTCACCAGAAAGCGATGGACAGCGAAGCCGTTGTCAGGCTGGCAGAGGCCGCGCAGGACAAATATGGCTTTAAAGATTTCAAGCTTAAGGGCGGTGTGTTGCCTGGCGAGCAGGAAATCGACGCGGTGAAAGCCATGAAAAAGCGCTTCCCCGACGCGCGTATTACCGTCGATCCCAACGGCGCCTGGCGACTTGATGAAGCCATCGCGCTTTGCAAAGACATGCAGGGCATTTTGACTTATGCGGAAGATCCGTGCGGCGCAGAACAGGGCTTTTCGGGCCGTGAGGTTATGGCGGAATTTCGTCGTGCGACCGGCCTGCCGGTCGCCACTAATATGATCGCCACCAACTGGCGTGAAATGAGTCACGCCGTGATGCTGAACGCCGTCGATATTCCGTTGGCCGACCCGCACTTCTGGACGCTGAGCGGCGCGGTGCGCGTAGCCCAGCTGTGCAACAACTGGGGGCTGACCTGGGGCTGCCACTCCAATAACCACTTCGATATTTCGCTGGCGATGTTTACGCACGTAGGGGCCGCTGCGCCAGGCAAACCGACGGCCATTGATACCCACTGGATCTGGCAGGAAGGCGAGCAGCGCCTGACTAAAGCCCCGTTGTCGATCCGCAACGGCAAAATAGCCGTGCCGGACGCACCGGGGCTGGGCGTTGAGCTGGATTGGGCGCAGGTTGAAAAAGCCCATGCGCTCTACAAAACGTTGCCCGGAGGCGCGCGCAACGATGCCACCGCCATGCAATACCTGATCCCCGGCTGGACATTCGATCGTAAGCGCCCGGCCTTCGGACGCTGAACCTTACAGAAGGAATAAGTTATGAGTCAGGCTACTCCACTGATAACAGAAATGCAGGTCATTCCGGTCGCCGGTCACGACAGTATGTTGCTGAATCTCAGCGGCGCACACGCGCCATTTTTTACCCGCAATATCGTTATCATTAAAGATAACGCCGGTCATACGGGCGTAGGGGAAATTCCCGGCGGCGAAAAAATCCGCAGGACGCTGGAAGAAGCGGCGGCGTTACTGATCGGTCACGGCATTGGCGAATATAAAAATCTGTTGAACCACGTGCGCAGCACCTTTGCCGATCGAGAC
>NZ_DALZCD010000420.1:0-2083 GCF_031978025.1 Erwinia sp. | reverse complement strand
GCCCGCACCTGCGCCGTGGAACGTCTGGAAAATCATGGGGGAGAGCCGGGTAGTGGCCATGCTGGATCCGGCCTCTATCATGGCGCAAAGCCTGATGGCACAGCGCGGTTTTACGCTCACGCTGCTACGCACGGATGAGGAAGACGAGTACTGGCAGCTGTATGACAGCCAGACGAGGCCCTGTTTTGAATATGCGAGACAGCTGCAGTTCCTGGTGGTGCTCAGTTCGCCGCTGCTGCCGCCAACGGCGGGAGTGATGCCCGGCACGCAGGTAGGACGGCGGGTCAAGGCGCGCCTCTGGCAGCGTATCAGCCAGCAGTCTTTCAGCACGGCAGTGCGTGAACGCTACGGCGCCTGCGTGATCACCGGCACCAAAGTCCACGAAAATGCCAGCTGTCCGTGGGTAGAAGCCTGCCACATTATGACGGAAGAAAACGAGAACGGTTTTCTGAAAGATAACCACGTGGATAACGGCCTGTTTCTGCGTAGCGACCTTCAGCGGCTCTTTACCAGTCGTTTGTTGTTAATCGATGGCGAAACGGGCCGGGTTTCTTTCCGACACAGCCTGCCGGCCGATGAAGAATTAAGCGCAGCTTATCAGGATCTTGCCGGTAAAACCTGTGCGTTGTGGGAGCAAATACCGCTGGCAACCCGCCACAGACTGCTGCGGTTGCGTTAATTTTCTATAGAAAGCGGCGCCCAATGCCGCTTTTTTCAACAAAAATGAAATAACCCGCCTTTTTTACCGCTATTCCCCCAATCAATCCGTACTACAGAAACAGATAATCATGCCGATAACTTAACTAACGCAGGATAGTCATAGTGAACGATCTATATACCGTCGGTGGCGTGATGGATAAAAACTCGCTGTGGCAGCGCTATGTGCCGCTGGTGCGTCACGAAGCGCTGCGCTTACAGGTCAGGTTGCCAGCTAGTGTTGAGCTGGACGACCTCCTGCAGGCGGGTGGCATTGGGCTGCTGAATGCCGTCGAACGTTACGACGCGCTGCAGGGTACGGCTTTTACCACTTATGCCGTACAACGCATACGCGGTGCGATGCTGGACGAGTTGCGCAGTCGCGACTGGGCGCCTCGCAGCGTACGCCGTAACGCACGTGAAGTCGCCAGCGCGATGCATCGCGTTGAACAGAGTCTGGGAAGGCCAGCCAGCGAGCAGGAAGTCGCCGCGCAGCTGGACGTGTCATTAGAAGAGTACCGGCAGATTCTGCTGGATACCAATAACAGCCAGTTGTTCTCTTACGACGAATACCGTGAAGAACATGGCGACAGCGCGGAGCTGGTGACGGAAGGCCATGAAGAGGCCAACCCATTGCACCAGTTAATGGAAGGGAATCTGCGCGAACGCGTCATTGAAGCGATTGAGGCACTGCCCGAACGCGAAAAAATGGTGCTGACGCTTTATTACCAGGAAGAGCTGAATCTGAAAGAGATTGGCGCAGTGCTGGAGGTCGGGGAATCCCGGGTCAGCCAGCTGCACAGTCAGGCGATAAAACGCCTGCGCGCCCGGTTAACGGGAGCGCGCTGACGGAGTCAGTTTTGCACTCTCAACACCAACCGGGGACTCCAAATGGGATCCAAAATTAAAATGAGGCCGCTGAGCCGCTATCTGAAAGATTTTAAGCACAGCCAAAGTAATTGTTCGCACTGTAGTAAAGTTCTCGATCGGATGGCATTGGTTTTCCGCGGGCAGATCATCAATAAAGAGGCGATCGCCCGCATGGACCAACCTATTGACGACCAGGTCTGGTCAAAGCTCCAGCTTGAGCTGACCGCGCTGTGTCGTTTTTGCAGTGATATTTATTGCAATACGAATCCTACCTATTTTGACATCATGGCATTCAAACAGTATTTGTTTGAGCAGACCGAGATGAGCCACAGCACGATCCGCGAATATGTCGTTCGCCTGCGTCGTCTTGACGGGATGCTGTCGGCCCGTAATTTTCCGGCTGAAAAATTGGCCGGCAACAGTTGGCACGAGTGTCTGCAAAACGATCTTCCCGATGCGGGGAATAATAATTACCGCATCGCCCTGCGCAAATATGACCAGTTTTTAGGCTGGCAGC
>NZ_DALZCD010000419.1:0-2147 GCF_031978025.1 Erwinia sp. | reverse complement strand
CCGTAATGAGCAAGTGTAGTCCAGGTTGTGGTAATCGTCTGTTCCTGACCGCCACCGGTACCGGTAGAGGCGAAAACGCTGGCGATTTTTCCGTGCAGCGCGCCGGATGCCCAAAGGCCACCGGTACGGTCAAGGAAAGTGCGCATTTGCCCGGACATATTGCCAAAACGGGTCGGCGTGCCAAATAAAATAGCATCGTACTGCGGCAGCTCGTCCGTCGTGGCTTCAGCCGCATCCTGATCGGTTTTGCCACCGACCTGGGCAAAACGTTCAGCATTCATGGTTTCTGGCACGCGTTTTATGGTGACTTCGGCACCGCTGACGCGCCGCGCGCCTTCCGCTACTGCGTTCGCCATGGTTTCCACATGTCCGTACATTGAATAATAGAGCACTAAAATCTTTGCCATCAGTCACTCCCTGAGTAGGTGGTTATAAGCAGTGTTCGATAAAAAAGTATAGATGAGACTGCTTCAGCTTGCCGAAATGCAAACGCTAACGGGCTAAAAGACGAGCATTCCAGAAATTGCTGAAAATAAATATTAGATTTAATAATATGATTTTCAGCCGGTTTTAATAAGGGGTGGGCCTTTCAGAAAGGCATTTTGATAAAATAATCCGCGCTTCGCGCCGATAATCTATGCTTAATAACGCGGCGGTAAGCTGAAGGGCTGGCTAATGCCGTGAGGGTGGGGCCACTGGCTCACCGTGATAATGCAGTATGATGGCTTAACTATTCGGAGGTAAGAAATGGCAGAACATCGTGGTGGATCTGGAAATTTCGCTGAAGACCGTAAAAGAGCATCAGAAGCAGGCCGTAAAGGCGGCAAGGCCAGCGGCGGTAATTTTAAGAATGACCCGCAGCGCGCTTCAGAGGCCGGGGAAAAAGGAGGCCGTAACAGCCGGGGCAGTCGCGATAAAACCTGACCCGATAAGGTCCTCCTTACGCCGCCGGGGCCACCTGGCGGCGTAAACGCCGTTTGGCATTATTGATTGATTCCTGCGAAAACCCTTGCCACACTGCGCCAAAAATTTACATGAGCGCGCTATGTCTTTTCTTTCCCGTTACAAATTTTCTTTCAGCTCTCAGGAGCTGGTGCTGATGCTGATTACGGTGGTTTGGGGCGGCACCTTTCTGGCCGTACACCATGCCATGACCGTCAGCGGGCCTTTCTTTTTCGTCGGTCTGCGCTTTGCTACGGCCGCGCTGTTGCTGGCCTTCATCGCGCGGAAATCGCTGCGCGGTCTGACGCGGGTGGAGTGCAAAGCCGGTGCCGCCATTGGCCTTGCCATCAGCGGCGGCTACGGCCTGCAAACCTGGGGAATGCAAACCATCGAAAGCAGCCAGTCGGCGTTTATTACCGCGCTGTATGTGCCGCTGGTCCCGCTGTTGCAATGGATTTTTTTACGACGGATGCCTGGGATAATGGCCTGGGTTGGCATCGTGCTGGCGTTCAGCGGCCTGATGCTGCTGGCCGGGCCGAAAAGCGGCGCGCTTGCTTTTAGCGCAGGCGAAACGGCAACGCTGCTTAGTACGCTGGCTATTGCAGGTGAAATCATTCTCATCGGTGCCAGCGCGGGCAAAGTGGATGTTAAAAGAGTGACCGTTGTACAGCTGGCCGTTGCCTCGCTTTGCTCGTTTCTGTTAATGGTGCCCAACGGGGAAACGGTACCGCCTTCTTCACCCTATTTGTGGTATAGCGCGCTGGGGCTGGGGGCGGCCAGTGCCTTAATTCAGGTTACTATGAACTGGGCGCAGCGCAGTGTATCGCCAACTCGCGCGACGGTTATCTACGCGGGTGAGCCGGTCTGGGCTGGTATTGTCGGAAGGATAGCAGGCGAGCGGCTGCCGGGCGTGGCTTTACTGGGAGGCGTGCTGATCGTTGCAGGCGTACTGATTAGCGAACTTAAGCTGAAAAAGCGGGCGAAGCGGCCTTCGCCCGACAAGCAACCAGGCTAGCTTTGCTGCCGCGCTACGTCGTTTAATGCGGCGGCGCGGCGGTAGCTGAGAAGAGCGTTGAGAATAATCGCCCCGAAGGTGGCCGTACCTATCCCACCCAGGGTAAAACTGCCCATTTTTAGCGCAAAATCGCCTGCGCCCAGCACCAGCGTAACGGCAACCATAATCAGGTTGCTGTTCTGGCCCAAAT
>NZ_DALZCD010000418.1:0-2186 GCF_031978025.1 Erwinia sp. | reverse complement strand
ATCGGATTTTAAAAAAGATCACCTCCCCGGGGGCTTTTTTGAATTGCGGCCCGGCCCCCTGTCACAAAGTACCAAAACCCGCCGCAAATACCCCTGCTCGCCCGCTGCAATTTCCGCTTAGTCGACGAAAATTATCACCTTAAATCAAATCATTAGATATTTAATACGTTTTTAATGTAGCGCCCTGTTTTTACCACCGCCCAATCCTTCATGGTCTATATTCTTATGGCTACATACAAGTGATGTGGTTACGAGAATATTTGTTCTGTTAATAACTTTGTTTTACTTTTTCACACCAGCAACAGATTAGCCCGCTTCAGGCGGGCTTTTTTGTCTCCCAGACTTTAAAGGGTAACCGGTCATGGCCCGTCTTCATTAAAGGCAGCACAACTGCGCGCCCGGCGCCCCTCTTAACCGCAAAGGAACTTTTCAGCGCTTCTCTGTCAGGCGTGATCCTCAGGCAGCAGGCCATCATCCGCTAACGGAGCCATGCGGCATCACTACGCTAAAAAAGCTAGTCAGCATAGAAAACGTGCTCCTTCATCAGGTTAAGCACCTTACCGATCAAATTGCTTGATAGGCGGCACAAATCTATAAAGTTTGGGATGTGCTGAACGAGGCTTGCGCAGAAGAAAATGTTGCGATGTTCACCCATCTGTAGATTCTCCAGAAGCTTTGCATCGTCCTGGTTTAGAGTTGCGTGCAGCGTTCTTCTTAAAACCGTGCGGTCGGCGTAATGAATACCGTCTGCAGCCCTGACCCTCCGCCGCTCGCTTTCAGAAACTTGGTTTTATCGGGGCCACCAGTATTAACTCAGCTGCGTGAAAAGGATGCCATACCAGACGCTGGCAGCGTGGTATGAAAGTGTTTCCCTGCCTCGCCTTTCTCAAAGATAAAAATTTGTGTGCTGCTCTCCCTAATCCTGCGCAAGATCGCAAAAAGAGATCAAACAGACCCGGTCTCTTAAAGCGTTATGGCTCATTTGTCTTTTCGTGCTAATGTATAAGCATGACTTATTAATTAGGGTGAGTGCGATGGAATGGCTCGTTAACGGCAGAGTATTCAAACCATCAACTGATCAACAAATCCTACAGGTTATCGCTGACAAAAAATTAAAATTTATTATCTGGGTTAAATCTAACCATGAGATTCCGCTGAAGTGCACGCTCACGCCGGTCATTGACGGATATATAGCCAATCGTAACAAAGGACATTTTGTTCATATCGAAAAGGTCATGCGTTACAGCGACGAAGAATGGAAGAGCTTGCAACGCGCTTTAGTGCTAATCCCTGCAGAAGACAAACAGTCAAAGTAACGGCGTTTAGGTCATCTCCTGTATTACGTTAATTTGCAGCGTGTCATCATGCCGCACGATTTATCGTCAGGCGCATGTGTGAACGACCAGTAGTGGCATGTTGGTTATCGTGCCGGTCACTCCAAAACCGCTCAGGATAATGCAGGCCGCCAATACCAGAGCAATCGTTAGCAGTAGGATAGCGTTACACCGGCTAACACGGTGCCAGTTCCTTTTGTAAAAATCCCCATGCCGGGCATCAGAGGTACGCTGATATGCCAATGGCTTTCCCTTGATCGGGACTGAGGAAGATACATTGCAGTTCCGGTAGATTCGCTCTAAGCCACGTTTGTTGTCAGTTTGCTCACAGGATGAATACCCACACGGCCCCATGATTAATGCCAGGTGCTGTAGGGAGCAGAGGGAAAAAAGTAGCTGTTTTAAGAATAGCCGGGTTGGTTTTGAAGGGCAAAATGCGAGCCAGCGGAGGGTAATATGAACGGTTACTGCCAATTTTTTCACTACATGGCCGCTTTAAGCAAAGAACATGAGAAAGTAAGCGGAGTTTACCATTCCCGGAAGGGATATATTTTGGATGAGTTTCAGCCGTCCTTTATAGCCTCTGTAACTGCCCGGCACTCGGCCCGCCTGATGAAAGCAAACCCCTTTGCTTCCCGTCAGGCAGCACTGACAGTGTCGGGCAGCGTGGTCTTTTAAAGGCTAACTTTACGGGTTATGCCCCAACAGTGCCCGACCAGCCAATTAATCCTTTCAAATCAGCCTACTTACCGTACCAGCGCGGCTTATTGATGATGTGATCTTCCCAGTCCTGCACTTCGCTTTCACGTACGGCAATATGGCGCACTGAAATACGCGCAGCGTGCATTGCCG
>NZ_DALZCD010000417.1:0-2203 GCF_031978025.1 Erwinia sp. | reverse complement strand
AAAAACACCAACTTTCATGGGAATACCTCATAGTTAACGGTGACGGTCCGCGCTGCGTTGCTTCCGTGCTCCCTGTTGAGCGGCGCGAATGAATAAGTGCAATTGCCGTGCCATTTTTCAAAAAAGGCTATGATTCAATCAGTTGGGTAATTTGTGTTAAAGTGATGTGGAGCGTCTGGTCCAAAACAGACCATTTGGTAAAAATTCATGCACAAAAAGCAGGCGGACGTGAGCGAAAAAAGTGCACAGCGGCATCCTGCCAGCTCGTCAAAGAAGGAAGTTACGGTGAATTCTGCAAAATCCCCTGCGCCGACGAGGCGTTCAAAAGCCGTTGCCGCCAAGCGAACCGCTATTCTGGCCGCGGCGCTTGAGCTGTTTTCGCTCTATGGTCTGTACGGCACCAGTCTGGATAAAGTGGCGGAAGGGGCGGACGTTTCGAAAACCAATCTGCTGTACTATTTTCCTTCAAAGGAAGCACTCTATATTGCGGTACTTAAGGAAATCCTGGACGTTTGGTTGGCGCCACTGCGCGCGCTGCGTAGCGATCAGGAACCCCTTGTGGCCATACGCGACTATATCCGGCTAAAGCTGGAAGTATCGCGGGATCATCCGCAGGCCTCGCGGCTGTTCTGTCTGGAGATGCTACAGGGAGCACCGCTGCTGAAAGCCGAGTTGGAAGGCGATCTGAAAACGCTGGTGGATGAGAAATCGCAAATTGTAAAAGGCTGGATCGAGACAGGCAGGCTGGCGTCGGTAGAGCCGCATCACCTGATTTTCATGCTCTGGGCGACCACGCAGCATTACGCCGATTTCGCCAGTCAGGTCGAAGCGGTCACGGGACGTACGCTGAACGACGAGGCATTTTTCCAGGAGACGGTAGAGAACGTGCAGCGGATGGTGATTGAAGGTATTCGCGTACGCTAAAAAAACGGGCCGCAAAGGCCCGTTTTACGCTTAACGTTGTTTTCGCTGGCGTAGCCACCAGCCAATGCCCAGCATGACAAACCAGAGTGGCGTGACCATCAGCGCCTGACGGGTATCTTCCTGCAGCGACAGCAGGACCAGTACGAAAGCGAAGAAAGCCAGACACACCCAGCACATCACCTTGCCCAGCGGCATTTTATAGACGGACTCGGCGTGCAGCTGTGGGCGCTGCTTGCGGTAGGCCAGGTAAGAGCAAAGGATAATTGACCAGACAAACATAAACAGGATCGCGGAGACGGTAGTCACCAGCGTAAAGACCTTCATTACGTTCGGGATCAGATAAATCAGCGCCACGCCGCCCAGTAGGCAGAAACAGGAGAAAAAGAGGCCGGCAGTCGGCACGGCACGACGTGACAGCTTGCCGAAACGAGGATGAGCCACGCCCTGCTGCGCCAGACCATAGAGCATACGGCTGGTAGAGAAAATTCCGCTGTTAGCGGAAGAGGCAGCGGACGTCAGCACCACAAAGTTAACGATGCTGGCAGCCGCTGGCAGGCCAATCAGCATAAACATTTCCACAAAAGGACTGCGATCGGCTACCACCTGAGTCCACGGCGTGACGGCCATGATCACCAGCAGGGCGAAAACGTAGAACATAATGATGCGCAGCGGGATGGCGTTAATCGCGCGTGGCAGGACTTTTTTCGGATCGTGCGTTTCTGCCGCAGCCGTGCCGACCAGCTCAATGCCAACGAAAGCGAAGACCGCGATTTGGAAGCCAGCAAAAAAGCCGCTCAATCCTTTCGGAAACAGGCCGCCATGATCCCAAATGTTGCTTAACGCGGCTGTGCCGCCGCCCGGAGACGGGTAGTGCATAGCGACCAGCACGATGCCGGTGACGATCAGCGCCACGATAGCCACAATCTTGATGATCGCGAACCAGAACTCCAGTTCGCCAAACAGTTTTACCGTGGCGATATTCAGCGTCAAAAAAACGGCGATGCAGAGCAGGGCGCTCATGCCGACCGAGAAGCTGGGGAACCACAGCTGAAAATAGGAGCTGATAGCCACGACATCGGCGATACCGGTAACGACCCAGCAAAACCAGTAGGTCCAGCCGGTAAAGTAGCCTGCCCAGGGGCCCAGCAGATCGGCGGCAAAATCGCCAAAGGATTTATAGTCGAGATTGGAAAGCAGCAGTTCGCCCATCGCCCGCATCACGAAAAACAGCATAAAGCCGATGATCATGTAAACGAAAACAATTGACGGACCGGCAAGA
>NZ_DALZCD010000416.1:0-2343 GCF_031978025.1 Erwinia sp. | reverse complement strand
CACCAGCCAGCGCGGCAGTATCGTCCAGCCAAAGCCCTGCTCCGCCATCTCTAATAACAGTAAATAGGAAGGCGCAGACCAGACGCCGTTGCCTGGCCGGGGCCGTTCTTTCCCCACCCATGTATTCAGACAGAGCTGCCGCTCGCTTTTCAGGGATTCCCGGCTGACAACCGCCTGCTGCGTCAGCGGATGATCCTGATGCAGGTAAATGGCCATCTGTGTTTTGACCTGAAGCCTGGTGGTGGCGATATCCGCCGGATAATGCGGCTGTACGCGGATCACGCCAATGTGCGCCCTTCCGGCCTGGAGCAGCTCAATAACGTCAGCATCCTCGGCAATCATGCATTCAAACTCAATCCGGGGATACCGCCCGGCAAAGCGTCTCAGCAGAGATTCATGGTAATCCGCCTGCCAGAAATCGGAAATCGCCATACTCAGGCAGGGTTCAACGTCGCCCGTAAGCCGAATAGCCAGCTCGTTCAGCCGCTCGCTGGCTGCCAGCACCTCCCGTACCTGAACAAGTGCACGCTGGCCGTTTTCTGTTAGCACGGGCGTGCGCCCGCCCCGGCTGAACAAGGCGAATCCCAAATCCGTCTCCAGATTGGCAACGGCAGCGCTGATGGTGGACTGGCTTTTGCGTAACGCTCTGGCGGCAGCAGAAAACGACCCGCTTTCTACCGTTTGCACAAACGCCTGCAACGATTCCGGTGAATAATGCATTGGTGTATCGCTTTTTCCGATAGGTAATCATTTTATTTTAGCAAATCAGGCAGGCAAAATACCGGCCTGATTTTAAGGAGCATCCATGAGCCGTACACTGAAAGAACGTTTTTTCCACGCCCTCGGCTTTGAGGCACTGGCCGTTACGCTGGTGTCGCCGCTGGCCGCCTGGGCAATGGATAAACCGCTGTTCCAGATGGGCGCGCTGGCTATTATGCTGTCGACCGTCGCCATGCTCTGGAACATGATTTACAACGCGGGTTTCGACCGTCTTTTCCCGAATGGTCGTCAAACCTGGCTGTTGCGCATTGTGCACGCGCTGGCGTTTGAAGGAGGATTTATCCTGATTGGACTGCCGATTGCCGCCTGGATGCTGGACGTATCGCTCTGGCAGGCCCTGCTGCTGGAAATCGGCTTTTTCCTTTTCTTTCTGCCCTATACGGTGGTCTACAACTGGTTATATGACACGCTTCGCGCCAAATGGCAGCGCAAAGCGCATCCTGTTTCTTCAGAACAGTGAGGACCAGATTTCACGCATAGCCAGCTCAATGCGTGGCAGCCGCCACTTTTTTGGCGGCTCCCCGGCTTTTTTTTCCGTCACGGCGCGTTTCTGCTGATAAAGAATTTCGCCGTGCGGTTCAAAATCGGCAGCCTGTAGCGGGGAGTGCTTTTCAATATACTGTTTCAACACTTCGGCATCGACAAAGCCGGTATTCACGTAGCCCGGTGATGCCGTAATGACCGGATAGCCATCGCCACCCGTCGCGTTGAAGCTAAGTGTCGCCATCCGGTAGGTTTTGTCTGCCTGCAGGGGTTCGCCTTTGATTTTTACGTCGTGCACGCTGCTGCCGTCCGCCGTCAGGCTAACGTTAGCAAACTGTGCATAGGCTCCTGAGTCGACCTGTTTATTTGCTACCACTGCCAGGTATTTTTCGACCTCGCTGCCTTTCATATCGTTATAAACCACCACGTTGCCGAACGGCTGCACCTTTAGCACATCCTTGTAGGTAATGTCGCCAGACTCAATGGAGTCACGTACGCCTCCCCCGCTCATGACGGCAAAATCCGCGCCGGTTCGTTCCGCCTGCGCGCTCAGGATCAGCCGGGCAAGGTTGGTCTGCACAAAGCGGACTTTGCTACGGTCCCCTTCCAGATGGCCATTAACGCTGCCGATTTTCACGTTAAGCTGCGCCTCGCCTTTTTTCTGGAAAGGCGTTAACAGCTTCATCATTGCGGGATTTTTGGCAATTTCCTGGGTGTAATTCACCCAGCTGACGCTGCCATCAGCATTGGTCACTTTGTGACGCAGATTAATGGGCACCAGCTCGTAATGCTCCAGCGTCAGCTTACCGTTCAGGAAGGTAAAATCAGCCCGACCGATATATTTGCCCCATTCATGCGCCTGTACAATCCAGGTCCCGTTTTGCCGATCCGGCTGGCACGGCGTGCCCGGTACGTAGTCCGCCTGTTTAACATTTTCCTTTGCCATACAGACCGGATCCTGCGAGTGGCCGCCGACAATCATATCCAGATAGCCTGGCGGCAGTTCACGAGCCATTTCCACATCGCCCGGTGCATTGGAGCCGTGATTGCCATTGTCGTAATGGCCCATATGCGTCGCCG
>NZ_DALZCD010000415.1:0-2365 GCF_031978025.1 Erwinia sp. | reverse complement strand
CTATTGTATTAGGCGGTATTTCGACCAATATCGGCGTGGAGTCCACCGCGCGTAACGCCTGGGAGCTGGGCTTTAACCTGATCGTTGCAGAAGATATCTGTAGCGCGGGCAGTACCGAAGAGCATAACGGCAGCTTTAAGCATATCTTCCCTCGTCTGGGTCGCGTACGGACGACTGACGAGATTATTGCCGCGCTGTAAGGTTCGCCTACGATCGCAGGGAGGCGATCGCTATTGTCAGCGTACTAAGAGAAGAGCAATGAAACCTTTTTATTTAGGACTGCCACAATGGCAGCATCCGCAATGGAAAAAACTGGGCATGGAAACCCTTGCCGATTACGCGCGTTATTTCAACTGCGTCGAAGGCAACACCACGCTCTACGCGCTGCCGCGTCCTGAAATTGTTCAGCGCTGGTATGACATGACCCATGACGATTTCCGCTTCTGCTTTAAATTCCCAGCCACTATCAGTCATAAGGCCGCGCTGCGCGACAGTGGCGATTTGACTGCCGAATTTTTCAGTCTGCTGGCCCCGCTTGCTTCCCGGATTGGCCAGTACTGGCTGCAGCTGCCCTCTGCATTTTCTCCTGCCGATCTCCCGGCGCTTTGGGCTTTTCTTGACAGCCTGCCGAAAAGTTTCAGTTACGGTGTGGAAGTCCGCCATCCGGCATTTTTTGCCAAGGGCGAGGCAGAAAAAGCGTTGAACGTTGGCCTACATCAGCGCGGCATAAACCGGGTTATCCTGGATACGCGCGGTGTACATTCTGCGATACCCAGTAATCCAGCCATTATCGACGCACAGCGCAAGAAACCGCATTTACCGGTTCATGCGGTGATGACGGCTGACCAGCCGATGATCCGCTTTATCGGCGGCGATGAGGCCAGCGCCAATCTGAAATGGTTTGAAGCCTGGCAGCAAAAACTGCCGCAATGGTGCGAACAGGGCCAGCCGTGGCTGTTCATTCATACGCCTGATGTGGCCTTCGCCCCGGCAATGGTGCAAAGCCTGTGGGGTGCGCTACGTCAGGTCGCGCCCGGGCTGGGCGAAGCGCCCGACTGGCCGCAGCAGGAAAGTCTGTTTTGATCCTGACTGCGACTGCACTTGGGCTGACAGCTGTTCTTTTCGCCGCTATGATGTCGCCAGATATTTCCAGCCGGGTGGAGTAAGGATGGTCAGCGCGCTGTACGTAGTGCTTGGGGCACTGTTTATTATTAAGTTTTCTTTTGACGTGGTCCGGTTGCGTCGCCAGTATCACGTGGCGCATGGCGACGGCGGTTTTTATGAGTTGCAGACCGCCATTCGTATTCACGGTAACGCCGTAGAGTACATTCCGCTGGCCCTGCTGCTGCTGGTCATTATGGAAATGAACGGCGCGGAGATGTGGATGCTGCACCTGGCCGCCCTCTTTTTTTTCCTGGGCCGTGCGCTGCACAGCTATGGCATGCGCACCAGCACGCGGTTATGGCGTAAAAACGGCATGATCCTGACGCTGACCTCGCTGCTGGGCATGATCGTAATTAATCTGCTTTTTCTGCCCTGGGATTTGGTTTTCACGCTGAGCTAAGGCGGAAAAGGTGCAGCCTGCGCTGCTTTCTGCCAGAATACGCCCTTTCCGTTTTTGTTCCGGACTTACCACTATGTCTAACCGCGATACGCTGTTCTCCGCGCCGATTGCCAAACTGGGCGACTGGACGTTTGACGAGCGCGTGGCCGAAGTTTTTCCCGATATGATCCAGCGCTCGGTGCCTGGCTATTCCAATATTATTTCGATGATCGGAATGCTGGCCGAACGCTTTGTACAGCCGCACAGCCAGGTCTACGATTTGGGCTGTTCGCTGGGCGCCGCCACGCTTTCCGTGCGCCGTAATATCAAAGCTGAAGGCTGCAAAATTATCTCTGTTGATAATTCCCCTGCAATGGTTGAGCGCTGCCGCCGTCATATTGACGCTTTTCGCGCCGACACGCCGGTCGAAGTGATCGAAGCCGATATCCGCACCATCCCGATCGAAAACGCCTCGCTGGTGGTGCTGAACTTTACCCTACAGTTTTTGGAGCCTGCCGAGCGGCAGAATCTGCTGAATACCATCTGGCAAGGTCTGCGTCCCGGCGGCGCGCTGGTGCTTTCTGAAAAATTCAGTTTCGCCGACGCCAGCGTGGGCGAGCTGTTATTCAACATGCACCATGACTTTAAGCGGGCTAACGGCTACAGCGAGCTGGAGATTAGCCAGAAGCGCAGCATGCTGGAAAACGTGATGCTGACCGACAGCGTGGAAACCCATAAGGAGCGCCTGCGCCTGGCCGGTTTCAATCACGCCGAACTCTGGTTCCAGTGCTTTAATTTCGGCTCGCTGATCGCGCTTAAGGC
>NZ_DALZCD010000414.1:0-2382 GCF_031978025.1 Erwinia sp. | reverse complement strand
GGCGAACCTTACTGGGCGATGACTTCTGCCGCCGTGGTGAGTTTTCCGACCGTGGGCGGCGTCATCAGCAAAAGTCTGGGCAGGATTGTGGGCAGCCTGACAGGCGCCGGCGCAGCACTGCTGATCGCGGGCTATACGCTGAATGAGCCCTGGCTATTTGCGTTGGCTATCGCCGGCTGGCTGGCGCTTTGCACCTGGATCCAAAACCATTATCAAAACAACGTCGCCTATGCGTTTTCCCTGGCGGGTTATACGGCCGCCATTATTGTGTTTACCACGGTTAACATCACGGAGATCGGCGATCTGTGGGAGATTACTCAGGCACGCGTATGCGAAGTGATTACCGGCATTTTGTGCGGCGGCCTGATGATGATGATCCTGCCCAGCACCTCGGACGGCGATACGCTGATCGCTTCGCTGAAAGAGATGCACCTCCGCCTGCTGGATCATGGTCGACTCCTGCTGCAACACGAAAGCACCGACAATGTACGTAGCGCACATGAAAACATTATTGGTCAGATCCTGACGCTCAATCTGCTGCGGATCCAGGCGTTCTGGAGCCACTACCGCTTTCGCCGCCAGAACAATGTGCTGAACTATATTCTGCACCAGCAGCTACGTCTGACCAGCGTGATTTCCAGCCTGCGGCGAATGCTGCTGAACTGGCCCGAGGCGCCGGAACAGCTGTATACCGTCATGCAGCAGTTGCTAAACGAGCTGGCCAGCGCCGACTGCGATAAATACCGCCTCGCCCGGCTGCTCGCCAGCGCCGCGCCGCAGGATCAGAGCGACTATCGCTATCAGGCTTTCTGGCATCGTCTGCGCTATTTCTGCTGGCTCTGGTTGAATATCCGCCGCTGGCTGCGGCTGTTCGAGCAGGCTGATGAGGAGAGCCGCCTTGCGCCGCCCGCCGTCCCGGCGCTTGCCAGACACAGCGACAGCGTGGAAGCCAGCTGGAGCGCCCTACGCACTTTCAGCGTGATCGTGTTGGGCTGCGCTTTTACCCTTGCCACCCAGTGGGATGCGGGGGCAGCCGCATTGACGCTGGCCGCCATCAGCTGCGTGCTTTACTCCTCGGTGCCTTCGCCCGTCAGCAGCGTATCGCTGCTGCTGAAAACGCTGCTGCTGCTCTCCGTGTTCAGCTTTATTATCAAGTTCGGCCTGATGGTACAGATCGACGTGCTGTGGCAGTTTTTGCTGCTGCTGTTTCCCTTGCTGGTCACGCTACAGCTTTTTAAGGTGCAGCAGAAAAAGCGCGCCGCGTTGTGGGGGCAGCTGATTGTCTTCGGCGGCTCGTTTCTTGCCGTGACCAATCCGCCGACCTACGATTATCAAAGTTTTCTTAACAACAATATTGCCAAAGTCTGCGGCGTGCTCCTGGCGTGGCTGGCTTTCCTTATTCTACGACCCAGCTCGGACAAACGCCGTAGCCGTCGCCATATCCGGGCGCTGCGCCGCGAATTTCTCGACCAGCTCAGCCCCAGGCCCCACCTCAGCCAAAGCCGTTTTGAGTCGCTGATCTATTACCGGGTCAACCAGCTGAATGCCAGCCGTGACGACCCGGCCCGGCTCTGGCTACTGCGCTGGGGAGTGGTGCTGCTGAATTGCTCGCATATTGTCTGGCAGCTGCGCGACTGGCACTGTGATTCATCCGCGCTGCTGGCGATGCGGGATGCCATGTTAGCTCACCTGCATCGTATTATTAGTGGGAAAGGGGTTCAGCAAAGCGCGCTGGAAAAGACGCTGAATGAGCTACAGAAAAATATCGCCGTGCTGGCGTCAGGCAACACCAAAAGCGAAACGGAGCTGGCCGGCATTGCGTGGCGGCTTTACTGTTCGCTCTCTCAGCTTCAGCAGGCGCCAGCGGCGACATAACGCTACAGAGATGTATCATTTATGGTGAGCTGCAGTTAATGACCAGGTTAGTAGACAGCGAGTTATGTCGTGAAGTATCAGCTGCAGCCATCCGTTCCCCTGACGCGCCACTTTGGAGAATCCTCATCCCTGTGCATCCCTTTCACAGGAAGGGTATTTTTCAATAACGCTCGGCGCCTTTGCACTGCACCAGAATGGGAAATTTTAAAGGAAAACAGACGGCCCGCGGCCTGTTCGTCCCCGAGATGCCTGGCTGATTCAGGGGACTTATCTTTATTAATAATGATAACTTTATCATCGGTAGCCTGTATTTTTGCACTCTGAACAAAAAAGTATTCGTCTTGTTGGCAACCCTGGCAGCAATAGTTTTTATCGCCGCATCAGCAACCCTTAAATTCCACTTCTCTTCTTTAACCTGCTGAACCGCATCCGTCAGGGCAAATGCTTTATCAACCCATTCTTTTTCTACGTAGATCGGTGTTAAAAAGCTAAACAGGGGTCCGGCAC
>NZ_DALZCD010000413.1:0-2477 GCF_031978025.1 Erwinia sp. | reverse complement strand
GATCTCCGTGCGATCCTGGCCGCTCGCGATGCGGCCATTGCCTTTATTCCGCGCTCTTTTCAGGAAAAACCTGACACTATTCCTCCCGGCGTAACCTTTGTCGGGCCCGAAATCAGGCCAGTCACCTCGCCCCCCGGCTGGAAACTAAAAACAGCAGGTCGGCCCGTTGTCGTCATCTCGCTCGGGTCGGTTTATACCCATCAGACCGCCTTTTTCCGCACCTGCATCCAGGCCTTTGCCCATAGCGAGTGGCAGGTCGTGATGGCTATTGGTCGCTATGTGGATCCTGCCCAGCTGGGGGAACTGCCTGGCAATGTTGAAATACATCGGCAGATACCCCAGCTTGACGTGCTAAAGGTGGCAAGCCTGTTTATTACCCACGCCGGGATGAACAGCGTGATGGAGGCCGTTTATTTCGGAGTGCCGATGATAGCGGTGCCCCAGCAGGCCGAACAACGCCTCAATGCCCGACGGATTGAAGCGTTGGGCATAGGAAAATATTTGCCCCGCGAAACCCTTTCTGCAACCAGCCTGCTGACTGCATCACAGGAGATAAGTGCCGATCCTGCCTGTCAAAGAAACCTGTCTGCCTTACAGCAGGAAATTTCTCGGGCAGGTGGCGCCAGCGCCGCCGCCGACGTGTTCGAGCGGATTCAGGCAAAAGGTCAGCACGCAGCCTGAGTGGCTTTTAAACCGCAGGTGGTTGCCCGCAGTGGCCTGACGGGCGTTCGTCAGGCCAGCCTTCTTTACAGACACCTTAAAACCTCTCACAGAGCGATAAGATTATTTCAACCGCATACGGGGGTTGAAAATGACGCAGGTAAGCGCAGCTATGCGAAGAGACATTTCCTTTTAAAAGCGGCTCAAGCTGTGTGCGCCTGGCCACAAAGGTGTAAAAGCCGCGTCATGAAGCTTGTTCTTAGAGCACTCTGATAGTCCCTCTTCTTCCCCTCCCCCCGTGGCTGTACGCCCGAATGTGACCGCATGTTAATGCCTGTCCGCTGATAAAGGCGCAAGGCTTATGTGCGGCGGTTTTGCCGCAAAACTTAGCCCTTTCTAAACCTTCAAACTATGTAAAAAGTGTGATGGCGATCACTTTCGGATTGAATTTCATGCAGCCATCATTAAAATGACGCGCTTCGATTTAAATTGTTGCGGAGCAGAAGCCTATGACCGACATCAATACCGTCACCGTTTCACGCAAAGTTGCCTGGTCGCGCGTGCTGGCTCTGGCTGTTGCTGCGTTTATATTTAACACCACGGAATATATGCCTGTCGGCCTGCTGTCGGATATTGGCCATAGCTTCGGCATGGAATCGGCGCAGGCGGGAATTATGTTGACCATCTACGCCTGGATTGTGGCGCTGATGTCGCTGCCGCTGATGCTGATGACCAGCAACACCGATCGGCGTTTGCTACTGATTGCGATTTTCGGCCTGTTTACGTTCAGTCACGTACTGGCCTTTTTCGCCTGGAGCTTTGACGTGCTGCTGCTGAGCCGCGCGGGCGTGGCGCTGGCTCATGCCCTGTTCTGGTCGATTACCGCCTCGCTGGCGGTAAGGCTGGCGCCGCCGGGTAAAAGGGCGCAGGCGCTGAGCCTGATTGCCACCGCTACCGCTCTGGCTTCCGTACTGGGCCTGCCGCTGGGCAGAATTATTGGTCAGGCGTTCGGCTGGCGCAGCACTTTCCTGGCGATTGGCGTAGGGGCTTTTGTCCTGCTGGCTCTGATTTTAAAAATTATGCCGCGCGTGCCGTCAGAACATACCGGATCGCTGAAAAGCCTGCCGGATCTGTTTCGTCGCCCGGCGCTGGTAGGCCTGTATGTGTTGGCCGTCACCGTGGTGACCGCGCACTTTACCGCCTTTACCTATATTGAACCGTTTGTCGAAAAAGTAGCCGGTTTTGAGCAAGGCTTCGCCACGCTGTTACTGCTGATTTTTGGTATCGCGGGTATTGCCGGCAGCATTATTTTTGGTAAGAGCGGTGAAAAACGCCTGTCGCCGCTGCTGACCGGCGCTATCGGGCTGCTGTCGGTCTGTCTGCTGCTGCTGGCGACGGTAGCGGCCAGCAAGGCCGGGCTGATTGTGCTGAGCCTGCTTTGGGGCATGGCTTTTATGATGATCGGTATGGGCATGCAGATGAAGGTGCTGACGCTGGCCCCGGATGCCACCGATGTCGCGATGGCGATGTTCTCAGGCATTTTCAACATTGGTATTGGCGCGGGCGCGCTGTTGGGCAATAAGGTCAGCCTGGATCTTTCTATGTCCTCGGTGGGTTATGTCGGCGCAGTGCCTGCCGTAGCCGCGCTGATGCTGGCGGTAGCGATCTTTCGCAAGACGAAAGAGCAGCCGTCAGGCAACGAAGGTAGCGTAATCACCGAGATAAAATAGTCTCCACTACGATCAAAGGGCGCAGTCAATCTGCGCCCTTTTTTATTGCCTGTTGCCAGGCTTATCGCCCCGCAGGAAACTTTCCTC
>NZ_DALZCD010000412.1:0-2484 GCF_031978025.1 Erwinia sp. | reverse complement strand
GTGACCGGGGCGCTGAACGATAACTGGCAAATGACCGTGGGCGGCACCCGCTATGTAGCGGAAGATCATGACGGTGAAGCGGTCAATCCTCAGCTGCCGCGCACGTCGCTGAAGCTGTTCACCAGTTATCGTCTGCCGTCGCTCCAGGCGCTGACGATCGGCGGCGGGGTAAACTGGCAAACCCACGTCTGGCAGGATGTGGCCGCACCGGAAGGTAACGGCAGCTGGCACGCAGAGCAGGGCAGCTATGCGCTGGTAAATCTGTTCAGCCGCTATGAAGTGACTAAACAGCTTACGCTTCAGGCCAACATCAATAACCTGTTCGACAAAGAATATGACACCAGCGTAAACCAATATATCGTTTACGGTGAGCCGCGTAATTTCTCATTAACGGCCAGCTATAAATTCTGATCCTGCTTCAGGGAAACAGCTCCTGCGGGGGCTGTTTTTTCAGGGATCGACGGAGCCGTACTTTGCGGCTGCGACTTATGAACGATCCTCATCACGCCATTTTTAAATTCGCTATTCCTTCTTCCTGCTCCCTCAGTTAAAAGTAAATCACCACCCAATGCCTTTGCACAACGGACTCATCAGGGATCGCTATCCCTTTATTACCGCCTTCTGTAAACATATTATCTCAGGGAGAAACCGTGAAAATAACGATGACCGTCGATAACGTTGTTCTGTCAGCCTCGCTAAATAACAGTGAAGCGGCCCGGGACTTTGCCTCTATGCTACCGCTAACCCTCCCGCTAAAAGATTATGCAGCAACGGAAAAAATCAGCGATTTGCCCTCGAGGCTCTCTGTGGCAGGATCGCCTGAGGGCACGTCTGCCGTAAAAGGCGATATCGCTTTTTATGCGCCGTGGGGCAATCTCGCTATTTTTTACCGGGATAGTGGCTATGCTTCCGGACTGATAAAGATCGGGCAGTTTGACGAAGCAAAAAGCGTGCCGTCGGACAAACCGTCCTTTATGGCCAGGTTTGAACTGGCCGAAAAAGCACAGGCCGCCAGCCCGGCTGATAGCGCCACCAGCCAAAACGGCCTTTTATAGGAGGGAGTAAGCGGGAACCCCGCCAGGGTATAAGCTGACGCGGTGAAACTTGCCAGATGGGCTGCTTCAGCTACCCATTCATATCAGGGTTAACGTTGACCTCTGCAAAATACAATCCATCTTTAAACGGAAGAACATGCCTCACGCGGATGGCATTGAGGAAAGCAATATTTGCTCCGATGATGATAATACCCTGAAGTAATATGCAGATATTTCAGGGGAGTAACGCCAGTTTTTCTGACAGCGGACACTGGCCTTTTTGTCAGATAAGATTGCCATAAAGAGGGCCCTTCCAGGCCGCATTGCGCTGAAACAGGCGGCCAACGGGCCGCCTGGTGCTTACACCTGCGCCATGCCGCCATCAACAAACAGCTCGGCCGCATTGATAAAGCTGGCGGCGTCGGAAGCCAGAAAAGCCACGACTTTACCGATTTCTGCCGGTTCGCCCAGCCGACCTAGCGGCACCTGAGCCGCCAGAGAGTCAAACAGTCCCTGTCGCTCTTCTTCACTGGCTAATCCGCCTAAGCCTGGCGTTTTTACCGGGCCGGGGCTGATCGCGTTAACGCGGATCCCACGATCTTTTAAATCCAGCTCCCAGGATCGGGCAAAATTGCGTACGGCCGCCTTGCTGGCGCTATAGACGCTGAACCCGGCCGTACCCTGAACCGACGTGGTGGAAGCGGTCAGGATCACCGACGCGCCATCACTCAGCAGCGGCAGCGCTTTTTGCACCGTAAACAACACGCCGCGCACGTTAGTGCCGAAGATGCGATCGAAATGGGCTTCGGTGATGGCGCCCAGCGGCAGCATATCGCCGCCCCCCGCATTGGCGAGCAGAATATCCAGACGGCCTGCTTTTTGCGAGATAGCAGCGTAAACCTCATCCAGATCGGTCAGAACAGCAGCATCGGCACGGATGCCTGTCGCCCGTGAACCGATGGTGGCGACGGCCGCATCCAGCTCGGCCTGACGCCTTCCGGTAATAAACACCTGTGCCCCCTGGGCCGCCAGCTCCTGCGCAGCGGCCAGACCAATACCTGTAGTACCGCCGGTCACTAATGCGATTTTGCCTTTCAGTGCGTCCATTTTATTCTCCGCTGTTTATTTATGATGGCCCGGCCTGTCCGGGCATGGAAGCACTGTAGCGCTGCCCCGTTTGTTGATAAATCCTGTAAAATGAAAATGACTATCCCTGCACAGAGATAATAAGGGCGAATGATATGGATCAACTGATGGCGATACGGGCCTTCGCCCGCGTGGTGGAAGCGGGTAGCTTTACCCGCGCGGCGGATTCGCTTTCGATGCCAAACGCGACGCTAAGCAAACTGGTCCAGCAGCTGGAAGCGTATCTGGGCATCAGGCTGCTCCAGCGCACCACCCGGCGCGTCACGGTTACGCCAGAGGGACGCGATTACTATGAGAAAACCAC
>NZ_DALZCD010000411.1:0-2485 GCF_031978025.1 Erwinia sp. | reverse complement strand
CTTTAAGCCACGCGAACCTCAGCGCCTGATGGCGGAAGCCGTAACAGCGGCCATCGATAACAAGCGCGAACTGGTAGTAGAAGCAGGCACCGGCACCGGAAAAACCTATGCCTACCTGGCACCAGCCCTGCGCTCGGGTAAAAAAGTCATCATTTCTACCGGCTCCAAAGCGCTTCAGGATCAGCTTTACAGCCGCGATTTGCCTACCGTTGCCCGCGCTTTACAATTTAAAGGCATACTGGCGCTGCTGAAAGGGCGCTCTAACTACCTCTGTCTGGAGCGGCTTGAGCAACAGTCGATGGCGGGGGGAGAGCTGGCGGCGCAGGCGATGAGCGATCTGGTACATCTTCGTGGCTGGTCGAGCGAAACGGTGGATGGCGATATCAGCACCTGCGGCGGCGTAGCGGAAGACAGCCCGGTCTGGCCACTGGTCACCAGCACCAATGACAACTGTCTGGGCAGCGACTGCCCTCTCTATCAGGACTGTTTTGTGGTGAAAGCGCGCCGCAAAGCGATGGATGCAGATGTGATCGTGGTGAACCACCATCTCTTCCTGGCCGATATGGTGGTGAAAGAGAGCGGCTTTGCAGAACTTATCCCGCAGGCGGACGTGATGATTTTCGATGAAGCTCACCAGGTCCCGGATATCGCCAGCCAATACTTTGGCCAGCAGCTTTCCAGTAAGCAGCTGTTGGATCTCGCTAAAGATATTACCATCGCCTATCGCACCGAGGTGCGTGACGCGCAACAGCTGCAAAAATCGGCCGATCGGCTGGCGCAAAGCGCCCAGGATTTTCGCCTGGCATTGGGCGACCCCGGCTTTCGCGGCAACCTGCGCGAGGTGCTTAATAATGCCAATATCCAGCGTGCGCTGCTGCTGCTGGACGACGCACTGGAGCTTTGCTACGACGTTGCCAAACTCTCGCTGGGCCGTTCTGCGCTGCTGGATGCGGCCTTTGAGCGGGCTGCGCTTTATCGCGGCAGGTTAAAGCGGCTGAAAGATGTTTCGCAACCTGGCTTCAGCTACTGGTATGAGTGCAACAGTCGCCACTTTGTGCTGGCGCTGACGCCGCTTTCGGTATCGGATCGCTTCCGGGAAGTCATGGACGAGCGTCCGGCCAGCTGGATTTTTACCTCCGCCACGCTGGCGGTGAATGAGCAGATGACGCACTTTGTTGAGAGGTTGGGTGTCGCCGGTGCAGAAACGCTGATCCTTAACAGTCCCTTTGACTTTGCCAGCCAGGCGCTGCTGTGCGTGCCGCGCAATTTACCTTCTCCTAATCAGCCAGGCGGCGCGAGGCAGCTGGCGCGCATGCTGCTGCCGCTGATTGAGGCCAACAACGGCCGCTGCTTTTTCCTCTGTACCTCACATCAGATGATGCGCGAGCTGGCCGAGCAGTTCCGGGCCATGCTGACGCTGCCCGTGTTGTTGCAAGGGGAAACCAGCAAAGGCGAGCTGTTAAAACAGTTTATTGCGGCAGGGAATGCGGTGTTGGTAGCCACCAGCAGCTTTTGGGAAGGGGTGGACGTGCGCGGCGATGCCCTGTCGCTGGTGATTATCGATAAGCTGCCGTTTACCTCACCTGACGATCCCTTGCTGAAAGCGCGTATGGAAGATTGTAAGCTGCGCGGCGGCGACCCCTTTGATGAGGTGCAGCTGCCGGACGCGGTTATCACGCTCAAGCAGGGCGTCGGCCGTCTGATCCGCGACGTTGACGATCGTGGCGTGCTGGTGATCTGTGATAATCGTCTGGTCATGCGTCCCTATGGCGCGGTCTTCCTGAACAGCCTGCCGCCCACGCCACGCACGCGCGATATTCAGCAGGCGGTGGATTTCCTGCGCCCGCAGTAATTATCCGCGCAGTATGCTATGCTGCGCGCCGAAAATTTTGTCCCGCCTGAGGTAAACATCCATGCGAATTTTAGCTATTGATACGGCCACCGAGGCCTGCTCGGTCGCGTTGCTGAATAAGGGCAACGTCACGGCTCACTTTGAGCTGTGCGCCCGCGAACATACGCAACGTATCCTGCCGCTGGTGCAGGCTCAGCTTCAACAAGAAGCGCTGAGCCTGAACGAACTGGATGGCCTGGCTTTCGGTAAGGGGCCGGGCAGCTTTACCGGCGTCCGTATCGGCACCGGCATTGCTCAGGGACTGGCGCTTGGCGCAGCGCTGCCGTTAATCGGCATTTCGACGCTGAAAACTATGGCGCAGAGTGCCTGGCGTTTACAGGGTGCCGACCGTGTGCTGGCCGCGATAGATGCACGCATGGGCGAAGTGTACTGGGCACAATATCAGCGTGATGAGCAGGGCGTCTGGCAGGGCGAAGAGACGGAAGCGGTGCTCAAGCCAGAAGATGCGCTGAGCCGTATGGCGCAGCTTGCAGGTAGCTGGGCAATGGTAGGCACCGGCTGGCAGGCTTATCCGCAGCTGAGCGCGGAGAGTGCGCTGACTTTAGAGGCCACCGAAGTGCTGCTGCCCTGCGC
>NZ_DALZCD010000410.1:0-2513 GCF_031978025.1 Erwinia sp. | reverse complement strand
GCAATGCTTCAGTGCGCCACCTGCCGCCGCTATCGTGGATCGCAACTGTTTCTCTGTTTCGCTTTACAGCGCCCAGACGCCCGGTGAAAAAGCCTTTATTCGCGTGGCTTCTTTTTATCCGGTTAATATGTTTAGCCAGGTGCGTACGCTGGCGCGTGGTTCATCAGAAGCACAATATTGTGAGCTGGATGTCGTTCCTGGCGAGCTGAACCGCTTTACGCTGACCGGCTGCATGACCCAGCGTGCCGAGCCTCTGCCGCTGGCTTTCGCTATTCAGGATGGCGCCAGCTACGCCGGTGCGATCCTGAAAGGAGAGCTGCAGCAGGCCGGTATCGACTATTCCGGACACCTGGTGCGCCAGACGCTGGCGACGCCGCCGGCTACCGTGCTGGCTGAAACCCAGTCTGCACCGCTACACGATCTGCTGAAGATCATGCTGAAAAAGTCGGACAATATGATTGCTGATACGGTGTTCCGCACCATCGGCCATGAGCGTTTTGGCGTGCCGGGCACGTGGCGTGCAGGTTCAGATGCTGTCCGTCAGATCCTGCGGCAGAAAGCCAATATTGATATGGGTAACAGCATTCAGGTGGATGGATCCGGTCTGTCGCGTCATGACCTGATCGCGCCGGATACCATGATGCAGGTCTTGCAATATATTGCGCAAAACGATCAGCAGCTGAACTATATCTCTATGCTGCCGCTGGCAGGCTACGATGGCACGCTGCGTTATCGCGGCGGCCTGCATGAGGCGGGTGTAGACGGTAAAGTCTCGGCTAAAACGGGATCGTTACAGGGCGTATATAACCTGGCGGGCTTTATTACTACCGCCAGCGGCAAGCGGGTTGCCTTTGTGCAATATCTTTCAGGCTACGCGGTACCGCCGCAGAATTATAATCAGCGCCGTATTCCGCTGGTTCGCTTTGAAAGCCGTTTGTATAAAGACATTTATCAAAATTATTAAAAAGAAGGGGCAGGGAAACTCCCCTGCCCTTTTTATCAGAAATGCGTATTCAGGCTCATGTAATACGTCCTGCCTGATTCGTTAAAGGTGTTTGCCCCTGCGCCATACATATAGGCACCGGTTGTCGAGTTCCCCGTGGTTTGCGCATTGCCCTCGCGGAAATGGCGCTTATCAAACAGGTTATCGATGCCCACCGTCACGCTGGCGTACTTGTTCACGTCATAAGTCCCGCTGAATCCTAAAAGGGAATAAGGGCTGACCGTTGATTTTTCCGTTCCGCTTACCGCTTCTCCCTTATAATTGTACTTCTTCGGCGTCTGCCGACCGTACCAGGTAAAGGTAGTTTGCAGCGACAGCTCCTGCGTTGCCTGCCAGGAAAGTGTCGAGTTCAGCGTATATTGCGGGATGACCGACAGACGATCGCCCGTGGTCTTATTTTTGCTTTGCAGCATATAGGTCAGGTTGTTGTTCCAGCTGAGGGTTTCTGTCACCGGCAGGTTAACCGTACCTTCCAGTCCTTCCACTACCGCTTTCGGCACATTTTCCCATTTATAGATATCGGTTCTGCCCGTGGCGCCCGTTGGCGCGTAACCCGATTCAATTTTGTCGCGGTAGTCGTTCCGGAACCAGGTCAGACCGGCCTGATAGCCGTCATGCTTGTACTCCACACCCACTTCTTTATTGATACTGGTTTCTGCTTTCAGATCCTCGTTACCCATCAGATAACAGGCTCCTGCGCTGGCAGCACAGCCCTGCCCACGGCTATAAAGCACGTAGTTCGGGTTGGTTTGATAGAGGCTGGGCGCTTTATAGGTTCTGGCAATGCCCAGCTTCAGCGTGAAGTCATCCGCCAGGATCTGGGACAGATTTAGCGATGGACTCCAGTTATTGCCCACGATGCTGTGATGATCGAAGCGCAGGCCCGGCACCAGCGTAGTGGTGTCGGTCAGCTCCATATTGTCTTCCGCAAACAGCGAGAAGATCTCCGCTGAGGAGTAAGGACTGCGGTTGCTGCTGCTGATGCCGTTGATAGCACCGCCAGAAAGAGCCTGCGTATTAGAAGCGCCATCCTTCATACGCTGCTGGTTCCATTCGGTGCCGACAGTCGTCGTTTGATTGATCAGAAACTCAAAAGGTATGCTGACTTCACTGTGCAGCAACACGTCATTGAGTTCGATAGTAGAAAAACCGCTGTCAGAAAATATCCCTTCCGTTCCGCCTGCCAGGCCTTCGTTGATGCGCGAGTTACGCGTATTTTCGTACTGGGCGTAGCTGCGCGTACTCATGCCATTATCCCAGACGCCGGTCCAGGTTAGCGCATAATCCTGACGGTAAAGCCGATTGGTTTCGTCGCCATATTTGCTTTGCACCAGCGCGCTGGTGTTTGTATTTTGGGTATCGCCCGCATAGAGATTACCCTGACGGCTATAGCCCGCACTGAACTCCAGGTTCTGGTGAGTCGCGAATGCCCAGCGCAGCTTGCCGTGAATGTCTTTATTGACCACGCCTTCACGCCCGGCCGGAACGGTATCAGCATAGGTGCCGGTCC
>NZ_DALZCD010000409.1:0-2514 GCF_031978025.1 Erwinia sp. | reverse complement strand
GTCGTTGTTCCGTGTCAGTGGAGGCGCATTATAGGGAGTTTCTGACGGCTGACAACCCCTATTTTTAAAAAACTTTTCGACCGTTGCTTTTTTATGCAAAACCGCGTTAAACCGCTAGTTTTTCGAGCTTTCCGAAGCCATAACGCTGTAAAACGGGCAGTAATTGTACAGCTTGTTCCGTCATTGTCAGACAAAAAGCGAGATTATCGTCCGTAGAGAAGACTTTCGGAGATTCATTTTCCAGCAGCCAGACGGTGCGGCGCGCAATAGCTGCGCCGGAGTCGATTAATCGTGTCCCTTCCGGCAATACCTGCTGTAGTTCATTCGCTAATAAAGGGAAGTGCGTACAGCCGAGTACCACCGTATCGGGCGGCTCTTTCATGCGCAGCCAGGGTTGCAGGATCTGCCTTACCTGATCCAGCGGAACCGCTTTACCCTGAAGCTTGGCCTCTGCCAGCTCTACCAACTCAGCAGAACCCAGCATTTCCGTTTTGCATTCTCCGGCGAAACGCTTAACTAACTCATGCGTATAAGGACGCTTTACCGTCCCACGCGTGGCCAGCAGGCCTACTACACCATTGCGCGTTAAGCGTGCTGCGGGTTTTATCGCGGGCACTACACCCACAACCGGGAAGGTAAAACGTTCACGCAGCGCAGGAAGCGTGACGGTGCTGGCCGAGTTGCAGGCGATAACCACCAGCGACAAAGGGTACAGACGTGTAACGGCAGTGACGATTTCAAGCACGCGCCCGACAATAAAGTCTTCGCTTTTTTCACCATAAGGGAAAGCGGCATTATCGAAGGTGTAGATATAGTGCAAATCCGGCAGCAGCTGCCGGATTTCTTCATAGACGGAAAGCCCACCGACGCCGGAGTCAAAGACCAGCACGGTGGGTCGCGGATTAGAAGGTGTAGCTGCCGCTGAGGTAATACTCCCTTCCTGGAGTTTGATAGCCATAAACTGTCTCGTAATCTTTATCAAACAGGTTGGCTATTCTACCACGAACGGTCAGGTGGGATGTGACCGGATACGAAACCGCGACATCCCATAAGCTCACGCCGCCAAGCTTTACAAGCCTGCCGCTGGGGTCCTGTGAATACTCTTTATCATAGCGCTGTCCCAGATATTGATAGCTGAGTGACCAGTCAAATGCATAGAGGGTGTAGTCTAGCTGGTACTTTACCTGCTGTTTGGCGCGACGCATCAGGATCTCATTGGTGTCGCCGTTACGCGCATCCGTATAATCATAGGAAAGCGTATGGCTGACCGGGCCGGTATCAAATGACGCCGTGGTTTCTACGCCTTTAATCGAGGCTTTATTAACGTTGTAGTAGCTGCTGGTCGCGCTGTTGTAGTCGATCAGACGATCGATTTCGTTACGATAGCCCGATACGTGCCAGGTCACCGGGCCTGTCAGGCCTTCAAAGCCCCCTTCCCACTGCTTGCTTTGCTCAGGATCGAGATCGCTGTTGCCACTGAAGGAACCGTAGAGCTGGCCAATAGTCGGTGCTTTAAAGGCAGTCCCGTAGCTGGCGATAAAACGGTAGCCTTCTGCAAACGTCCATGCGCCGCTGGTTTGCCAGGTGTTATGCCAGCCGAACTCCGAGTGATCGTCACCGCGCATCGCGCCTTCCAGCGTCACGGAACCAAACGTCTGCTGGGCCGTCGCGTAAAGGCCGGTATTGCTGACTGCATGGCTGTCGCTAACGTAGGCCGTGCCAGGTTCGATAGTTTGCTTCTGCCAGTCGATACCCCCACTAATGCTGCCGTTGCCCACCGCAATGTTATTGCCCCACTGCACATTGTACTGCTGTGAATCATCCAGCGTGGCAGAGGCGTCATATTGTCCCACTCCCGGACTGTAGTTGTAATCTTTGGTATGGCTATAGCTCGCGATTAGCTGAGAAGAATAAAGCCCGTTATTAAAGCGCAGGCCGCTGTCCCACGTCTGGCTGTAGAGCTGACGCGTATCGACATAGGTATCAGGCTTAACGTAGGTAGAGGAACCATCATAGGCCGTGCGGTTATCGTAGCCGTAGCCGCGTATAAAACCGCTGAACGCTTCAGTAAGCTGCTGTTCAATCGAACCGTAGAGCGTTTTACTCATAAAGCCATCGCGATCTTTCTGTCGTTCATCGCCGAAAGCATCCGGGTAATTCGCCACTACATCATACCCTTTGGTATAGGTGTAGTTGCCCGCCAGGGTCACGCGGGTGTTTTCTCCCGGCATCTGCTGGGTGGCCCCATCATAAGTTTGATAGCCATTCGACCCCATTCCTGCGGTCAGCGTGGTGCCAATTTTTTCTCGCCCGGTAATAATATTGATCACGCCGCCAATCGCGTCAGAGCCGTAGACAGCAGAGCGTGCGCCACGCACGTATTCAATGCGCTGCACCAGGGAAACAGGGATCTGGCTAAGATCGGAAGAGCCACTGATCCCGGCCTGATTAAGGCGGACGCCGTCAATCAGCACCAGTACATGACGGGATTCCGTGCCGCGGATAAAAAGTGAG
>NZ_DALZCD010000408.1:0-2537 GCF_031978025.1 Erwinia sp. | reverse complement strand
TCACCCTGCAGTGACTTGCTCATGAGCAGTCCCGCCGTTTTGCCTGCCTGATATTGATCGATTCCTACGTGGCACAGCCGCTGCGCCTGGGGTATGTCAGTCGCCAGCGTAATCACCGGCACACCCTGCGCCTGGCAAAAGGTCAAGGCTTCATGAATGGCCGGGTAATCGTGCCCGAACACGATGATACCGTCCCGCCTGTTGCAGGCGGCCATTATGCGCTGGGCGAGTTTTTCCGGCTGCGACTCCGCAATAAAGGTTTTATGCAGCGTCAGGCGCTGATAGCCCAGCTGGTTAGCGACCGCCGCGAAATCGCTCGCAAGGGTACGAAAGAAAAAGGAGGCATTACCGCTGAGGTAAAGCTCGATCTGCCAGGGCGGCCGGTAGGCCTCAGGCAGCGGACGCGTCATGCCCGCTTCACGTGCGGCCTGAAGCACCTTGCGCGTGGTGGTGGGCGACACGCCGCCGCGATCGTTCACCACCCGATCTACGGTCGCGACCCCGACCCCGGCCAGCTCGGCCAACCTTTGCAAAGTTAACTTTTTCATCGTTGTTTCCATCAGCGGTCACGTTATCCGCACTTTGCGGAGGGCGGCATAGTATGCGCAGCCCGGTGAGTCTGGCAAGCCGGAAAAAGTCGGCAGGTTTTCCCCCTTATTACCGTTATTGCAGCCGCATGAAGGCAGGCGAGAAGCGGTTTCTGGCAACGCTCAGGAAAAAAAATGGCCACTTCGATGGAAAAAAAGACGCCTGTCTAAAAATGATGGAAAACCATCAATACATCACTTTTCCCTCGGGCAGCAAAAATCTATCCTGCCGCCGATGTTAATTTTTTATTAAATCAACATGGCGTATGTAAATAAAAAAGTAATCAATCTGATAATCCTTTAAGAAATTATCAAAAAAAATCTGAAATTTTTGCAGTGTGAATAATTTTTGCAGGGGAAAAATGAAACGAAGAGAGTTGCTCACCTCAGTGGTGGCCGCTGGGCGCCGCCTTTTCCTTATTTTTCCGGCCTGATAGTATCGGCTTAAGCGTGACGATAATTTATTATCGTCGCTGCTTTCCCCTTTTTTCCCGGCCGAAGGTGCCTTAAGCATAGCGGTAACGCAGCGTCGCTGTTTTCTCCCTGCTGTCCCGGCTGATGCCAGAGCCTTAAGCCCCATAGAGACCCTTTTTTCCGCGCATTGTTGGAAAATTACGCGGCTGACGGGCTTCCCCCACACAATTCTCTGCGAGTTGTTACACTCAGTTCTGGTGCCTCAACTGGAGCGATCATGAAACTGGGCTTTGCTTGTAAATATTTTAATGCTGAGGAAAAACAGCCTTTTCCACTAAGAGCTACCACGCGTACGCGGTTCTTAAGCCTGGATAAAGCAGCCCAACTGGCATTGATTAGCGAGATCTCGCAGCATAATATCACTAACCTTTACCTGACCCTGGAAGCGCTGGCGAAAGAGCCGGAAGCACTGCGCATGATGCGCCTCGGCAGTGACTTGTTGCCTTTATTTACGGTCCCGGAAGCGAACGAGCTGTATCAGGACTATTTGCCGGAGCTGCATTCAGGCCTGGCGAAATGCGGTGATTTCGCCCGCCAACATCACATTCGGCTCTCTTTTCATCCGGGTCAGTATTCCGTGCTGGCATCAGATAATCCTCTGGTGGTGGAACGAGCGATTGAAGACGTGGAATACCATACGCTCTGTGCGAAGCTAATAGGGTATGGCAAAACCTTCCAGGATTTTAAAATTAATATCCACATGAACGGCAAGGGAGGCTTTGAAGGGTTTCAACGCGCTTTTGATCGCCTTAGCCCGGAAGCAAAAAATATGCTGACGGTAGAAAACGATGAAATTTCCTGCTCGCTGGATGATGTGTTGCAGGCGAAAGAACTTTGTCCCATCGTGCTGGATATTCATCATCATTGGGTAAAAGAAAACGAATTTATCCAGCCAGACGATTCACGTCTCGCGGAGATTAAAGCGTCCTGGCGCGGCGTCAGGCCGGTGCTGCACTATTCCATTTCAAAGGAAGGCATTATACCGGCGCACGGATTTCCAAATCAGGAAGAGTTAGGCGTGGCAAAAAATAAATTGCGGGCGCATTCCGATTACTATTTTAACGATACGCTAAATGACTGGGCTTTATCGTTCAGTGATTTCGATATCATGTGCGAAGTTAAAATGAAAAATCTGGCTCGGGACCGGCTTTACGGGGCTGCTTTGCAGGGAAAAAAACAGGATTAGCACAGCCGGAACATGCGCAGCAGAGCGCATGTTCCGACCGCCACTTTGTTTACAGCTTGCCGCTGCGGGTCTGCTCTGAAGTGGTAAAGTGGGTTTCGCCATGGGCAATATCGCCGCCGCCTTTGACGCTTTTCAGCTGCACCGTATCGCCATGCTCCCAGGCGTTGGCGCCTGCCGCGGCAGGATGCGCAACGATGTCCTTGCGCGATGCCCGAATTTTCTTCGTGTCCACATCGAATCTTTTATCACGGTCAATCAGCAAACGGGGATCCATCTGGCCGTCGGCGGTA
>NZ_DALZCD010000407.1:0-2600 GCF_031978025.1 Erwinia sp. | reverse complement strand
GTCATATATGGCGCAGGGATACCGGCACCGCTTTTAAACCCTGCGCGCATGCTGTGCGGGAATATCGACAGCGATTTTAAGTCCTGCGCGCATGCTGTGCGGGAATATCGACAGCGACTTTAAGTCCTGAGCACATGCTGTGCAGGAATATCGACAGCGGTTTTAAGTTCTGAGCACATGCTGTATGAGGATATTTACAGCGGCTTTAAGCCCTTAATCGCATATTGCGCAGCGATCGACTAAGCCCCAGGCTCATGCTGTGCTGTGCTGTGCTGTGCTGTGCTGTGCTGTGCTGTGCTGCGATGTTGGTTTTAGACCCTTTTACAGGCACATATGTCTCACGCAGGGGCGCTACCCTGCAACCGTAAAGCCTGTCCTCAGACAGGCTTTTTTAATGGCGCCAGGCTCGCGGTCAGGCAAGAGTAGTCTGAGCACAGCAGCGTTTCAGCGCATGCATGGCTTCTCTTGCCGCGTCTGACGGCGACCGCTGTTTAATCTCATCATTAAAGACCTCCAGCCCTACCGGGCCGCTGTAGCCTTCTGCTTCCAGATAATCCAGCAACGTGTAGAGTGGGAAGTGGCCCTGGCCTGGCAGGAGTCGGTGGTGCCTGGCCGTTTCTACCAGTTCGCTGCCGGAAGGCAAAGCCGCTAAATCAGACAGCTGCACCAGGAAGATTTTCTCCATCGGGATGCCGTTTAAGTCAGCTATGGTTCGGTTACGAACAAAAATATGAAAGGCATCCACGACCAGTCCCAGGTTTGGCTCGTCAATACGCTTTACCAGCTGCCAGGCGGCGGCAAGCGTATTGATATGGGTGCTCCAGGCCATGGCCTCAAAAGCCACCCGTAGCCCACGATTTCCCGCTTCCTGCACCAGCCAGCGAAGGTCTTCTTCTTCTCGCCCGGCGATACATTCTTTTTGCGTAGAGGCTGGCACCAGCAGCGTGGTGGCACCCAACACCACTGCGGTATCCATCATTTTCAACGCATCGCGACGTTTTTCCTCGCGTTGCTCGTCCGGCGCACCGTCAAAATCCAGTAATACCTGATAATCCGTCAGGCTGAGCTGCTGCTCCTTAAGCACGCTGACTACCGACCGGGCCTTGTCTTCAGCAGAATCCACGTCCTGCCGCCACAGTTCCACCTGGCTGAAGCCTGCCTGAGCGGCGGCACGAAGTTTTTCTTCCGTCGTGCCGGACAATAAAATCGTGTTGATAAATAGTGGGTTGTGTTGAAAACGCATCCTGTTCCCCTTAAAGCCTCATAGCAAAAAATGGCCAGAGAGTCGGTAAACGGTCCGACCTTTTGACTCCCGCCTGCTGACAAGTATAGCGATCGGCGCAAACTCGCCATTTTTATCAGGACGCGAAAGCTTTTCCAGGCTTTGCCTGAATTGACGCTTCCTGACGCCAGCCGCCCTATGCTGGTTTTTTTACAGGAAGGAGAGCACATGACTGACTGGCTGCAACACATTCAAACCCTCGTGGGGAAAGGTAAGGGCGGCAGCGAAGGCTTAAGTAAAATGCTGGCACCGGGCGCTTTGGGCGGCCTGGCCGGATGGCTTATCACCCATAAATCGTCACGTACTCTGCTAAGTAAATACGGCAAAAACGCGCTGATTATTGGTGGCAGCGCGGCGGCAGGCGCGCTTCTCTGGAATAAGTACAGGCAGCGCGTCGTTGAAACGCATCAGGGAGAGGCCCGGTTTGGCCAGCAAGCCACGCCGGTGGAGCGGCGAGCCGAGCGGCTGGTGCAGGCGTTGGTGTTCGCGGCTAAAAGCGACGGACATATTGATAAAGAGGAACGTAAGGCTATTGACGAACATATTCACCAGGCAGGCCTTGGCGCGGATGGTGAACAGCTGGTGCAGCGCGCAATAGATATGCCGCTGGATCCTGCCATGCTGGCGCAGGACATAAAAAACGAAGAGGAAGCGCTGGAGCTTTATTTCCTCAGCAACCTGGTTATCGATGTCGATCATTTTATGGAGCGCAGCTACCTGCAGGCGCTGGGCGACGAGTTAAACATTCCGCAGGACGTTCGCGACAGCATGGCGAAGGATATTCAGCAAGAGAAGCAAAAAGCGGTCGCCTGAGGATGCCCGGGCGCGTTTCCCGGCCCGGCAAACTTTTTTAACGTTGTTTATCAAATCATTTCAACGCGCTGCGCTTGGCAATCACTCTGCAAGCTGCCACCCTTACTCTGTATAACTGATTCAGCGGGGCAGCAAATGATAAAACCACCGGTCGCTAAAAAAATACCTTATGAGATGAAGGCGCACGGCGAAACGCGCATCGACAACTATTACTGGCTGCGTGATGACAAACGTGAAGATCCGGCAGTGCTGGACTACCTGCATGCGGAAAACGATTACGGACAGGCCGTGATGCATACGCAGCAGGCGCTACAGAATAAGCTTCTGAAAGAGATGGTCGATCGCGTACCGCAGCGCGACAGCTCCGTTCCCTATGTTAAAAATGGCTATCGCTACCAGCGACGCTACGACGAGGGCAATGAATACGCTGTCTATACCCGTCAGCCGGAAGAGACCGCTACGCCGGAAGCGTGGGAGGTGCTGATTGACGGAAATCAGCGCGCCG
>NZ_DALZCD010000406.1:0-2635 GCF_031978025.1 Erwinia sp. | reverse complement strand
GATAACGGACGTTTTCTGCGGCCTGACGCTGCTGCCAGGGCGCACCGAGCCGAGAGCTGGCACCCGGCATCAGCAAACAGGCCGCTATGGCCACTTTTGCCAGCCTGACCGCGCCGCTAACCGATGAGCAGTGCCAGCGGCTGCCAGCGATGAGCAGCTGGGGCGTGACCCCGGTTAACGCCATCGCTGGCGCCACGCTGCGCTATACCGCCGATCGCCGTATTTTGATTCGTCAGCATGTAGTGCCTGCTCTGCATGGCCGGGTGACCGCGAGGCAAACTTTTACCGCCACGCGGCTGCACAGGGCTACATTTGACAAAATCTTCCCTCAGCTTCGGGATGTCGGACTGATGCATAGCTGGTCAGGCACTATCAGCGTCACCCGCAACGGCGCGCCGGTGTGGGGGGCGTTGAGCGGCACGGTTTATACCGCCAGCGGCTGCAATGGCGCGGGCATCTCCAGGCAGACCATTGCGGGATCGCTGCTGGCCGACTATGCGCTGGGTTACGATAATCCGCTGACGGCCACGATGCTGGCGCTGGGCGAAGCAAACTACCTGCCACCCTCCCCACTGCTGGATGCGGCCATTGTCGGAGCGCTTCTGAAAGAGCGCTGGTTGGGCAGATACGAAGCCTGATACCCACAAGCTGAAAACCGGTTCAGCATCGGCGGTGAAGACACGGGCATCCAACAACGCCTCGTGTCTGGTGTGTTACGCCTAGTACGGGCCTGCCTCTGGCCGACCTGTCGCAGAACATCGTTTGTCCGGCTTTCTGGCACCGCTAAAAGCGCTAACCAGCAGGCTCGCCCGATGCGTGCAAAGCCTTTATTTTGAAAAAGGCTTCACGTCCGTGACCAGGGTGGGGAGATCCCAGGTGCCGCCAGCATGGATATAGCGACACATGCCGGTCGTGGCATCGCGACTTTTACGGAAAGCCTGTCCGTCCCATACCCAGCTTTCTGAACTCATGCAGTCCGCGATACCGCGCCCTTTCTGCACGTTAGTAATCACGCCTTTTTCATAGTCCGATCCGGAAATCGTCACCAGCACCGGCTTGCCCTTTAACGCTTTATCGATAACCCAGTAGCCATACCCTTCGTTATAAGCCGCGCGCCAGCACAGGGAAGAAAGCAAAGCGTGGCCGTCATCCAGCGGCGTCAGGGTTAACCCATCGGTTTCTGCAAGAGCATTTTCTGTGGATGCAGACAGGTTGTCGCACATATCGTCGTCATTGCGATTAACCGTCGCCAGCAGGCGAGGCTTCAACGCGGCCGTTTCAGCGGCGGTCAACGAACGAGGTTCGCCACTCTCGGTTTTTGCCGCCTGGATCACTGGTGCGGGTACGGCCTGGGCTACGCCGTTTTCTGGCTTATTGCCCTTTTTGGTCAGCGCACCAGGCGTGCCGATACGCCCCTGTACGTCATCTGCTTTCATCAGCACGGCATAGGCCCCTTCGCCGGAAAGCTGGAAGACTTTGGCACCGCCTTTAAATTCGGCTTTACCGCTGCCTTTAACAGCATCAAGTAGTGCTGATGTCTGGCTTGCCGACAGCCGCCAGTTATCGCCAGCCGCTACGAGTTCACCGGCTGATTTCCCGTCAATCCACAGCGTCAGCTTTTTCGCCGGCGTGCTGTCATCAGCGGTATCTGCCAGCGTTACCTCGCCCGTCAGGGCTGTTCCGGGTCCGGCGGTGCGGGTAAGCAAGACGGAGCCGGAGGGATCCTCTTCTTTTGCATAACCGGCAATGCGGCAGGTCAGCGTATTATCGCAGGCAACTTCCCAGTCTTTGTGTTCGAAGGTGGTGCCGTTCTGGCTGGCAAAGGCCGACAGAGATAACGTCGCCAGCCCTAAAAACATCAGTTTGTTCACTTTATTTCCTCTCGTTTTATTTCTGATACCCGCGTAGGGATGACTCTGTCACCAAGGGTGCCAGGAAACCAACAGCCGTCGTTGATTGCCTCCAGGCTTTGACGAAATGCCGTGCCGTCCCAGACCCATTCTTCGGTAGACGCACAGCTGCCGGCGCTGCTTCCCAGAAAGACGTTAGTAATCACGCCATTGCGATAGGTCTGAGCCGCGTTGGTCACGGCAACGGGCCTTGCCTTAAGCCTGCTGTCGGTAACCCAAAAACCGTATCCCTGATTGTAAGCTGCGCCCCAGCATTGGGTAGAGAGCAGCACGTGCGTATCATCCAGCGGGGTGGCGGTAATATCGCCGCTGATCATTTCGCCGTTGACGTCTTTTTCCCCTACCGAGGTCAGGTAATCACACTGTTGCTCGCTGGTTAATACGGCAAGCAGCTGCGGCCTGATCGTCTCTGCCTCTGTTTTGGAGAGTACGTGCGGCTTGGCCTGGCTGACTTTCGCCGCCCGGATAACCGGCACCGCCATGGCATTCCCGACACGGCTTTCAGGCCTGTCACCTTTTTTAACCCAGGCGCCCGGCGTGCCGATGCGGCCCTGTACGTCGTCTACTTTCAATAACGCAGCGTAAGCGCCTTCGCCGGAAAGCTGAAAAGGCTCGTCACCGCCTTTAAATTCAACCGTACCGCTGCCTTTGATGGCCTGAATTAACGCCTGCGTTTGTGGCTCTGACAGGCGCAAATGCCGATCCGTTGCCGTTATGTCGCCCAC
>NZ_DALZCD010000405.1:0-2637 GCF_031978025.1 Erwinia sp. | reverse complement strand
CCGCGACCAGTTGCGGGCTGCTGGCGGTCGCCGTACTCAACGTCAATAACATGCGCGATATCGACAGCGACCGGCACAACGGCAAACTTACCCTGGCCGTGCGGCTGGGTGCCTGTCACGCGCGTTATTACCATGCCATGCTGCTTGCCAGCGCGCTGGCAAGCTTTGCTTTGTATGCCAGACTGACGCAGCTGGACGCGGCAGGCTGGCTATTTTTGCTCAGCGTGCCGCTGTTGTTCGGTCAGGCGCGCTTTGTTATCAGGCATCCCTCCGCTGTCGCCATGCGACCGGTCCTGGAGAAAACGGTCAAAGCGACGCTGCTGGTGAATCTGCTTTTCGCTATTGGCCTGGTGATGAATTAATCGCAATGTCCCTGACCTGACGCAATTTTTAACAGCCGATGATTTTGCCAACACCAGTCAGAAAGCGATATACTTAGTGTCCCTGTGGCAAACAGATGAACCCTTATGAAATACGATACTTCCGAACTCTGCGACATCTACCATGAAGATGTGAACGTGGTTGAACCGCTCTTTTCAAACTTTGGTGGCCGCACCTCGTTTGGCGGGCAAATCACCACGGTGAAATGTTTTGAAGATAACGGGCTTCTGTATGATCTGCTGGAAGAAAACGGACGCGGACGCGTGCTACTGGTGGACGGCGGTGGCTCCGTACGGCGTGCGCTGGTCGATGCGGCGTTGGCCCGCCTGGCGTTGCAAAACGAATGGGAAGGGTTAGTGATCTATGGCTCCGTGCGTCAGGTTGACGATTTGGAAGAGCTGGACATTGGCATTCAGGCAATCGCGGCTATCCCGGCAGGTGCCGCGGGCGAAGGCATCGGCGAAAGCGACGTGCGCGTCAACTTTGGTGGCGTAACCTTCTTTTCAGGCGACCACCTCTATGCCGACAATACCGGCATTATCCTTTCCGAAGATCCGCTGGATATCGAATAACAAAAACGGGTGCTGACTGGCACCCGTTCTTTTACCGCCTGCCGTCAAACCTGACTCAGACTTCTTCCATTTTTCCCAACAGCGCACGCAGACGCTCCTGCCAGACATGCTGCTCCTCTTTCAGGTGCTGGTTTTCACGCACCAGGGATTCGCTGTTGCCCGCAGCATGCTGAACCTGCTGATTCAGGTTGTTGTTCTGCTCTTTCAGCTCTTCAATTTCCATCTGCAGCAGCGTGATAGTATCAATCGCCTGCTGTACTTTTGATTCCAGTTTCTCGAACACTTCAAATGACATCGTAAATGACCTCTCCTAATCGCAAGGCGTTGATGTTGCTGACGCAGCCCGATCGCGACGGGCCGATCCGCTGCGGCTTACAACGATGTTCCGATTGTATGTAGAGCGGCCCGCCAAGTCCAGCAGCGAACCTGCTACGAAGCGGAGAGCCGCGTTTTTCAGCACAGACCTGGTGTTTTTAACATTTACCCGCCATTCTTGCGCGGATATTGTTAACAAATTGCAACATGCAACAACAAACGAAAACGGAAAGCCGCCCTGCCGCGTCGCTAAAAGACGCGAAAACGCTCATTTTTTTGAAGCAGCACACAACTTTTGATTTCGCTATTTCTCGTTTATGCGCGTTAACGATAAATTCACAACAACCCCACACAAGATTGGGGCGACTCACGGAAAGAGAAAAAAAACGCTGTACACCATTTAACCTCGCCTTCAGGAAACATCATCATGAGCCAGACAACCACCACCCTTAAAGGGCAGTGCATCGCCGAGTTTCTCGGCGTAGGCACAATTATTTTCTTTGGCGCCGGCTGCGTCGCGGCGGCGAAACTGGCCGGTGCGGTACTGGGCCTGTGGGAAATCAGTATTATCTGGGGCATCGCCGTTGCCATGGCGGTTTACCTGAGCGCGGCGGTTTCTGGCGCACACCTGAACCCGGCCGTTACCCTGGCGCTCTGCCTGTTCGCCAACTTCGAAGGCCGCAAAGTTATTCCTTACATTCTGGCGCAGGTGGCAGGCGCGTTCTGCTCCGCCGCGCTGGTCTATGCACTTTACTACAACCTGTTTCTGGACTACGAGCAGGCGCACCATATGGTACGCGGCAGCGTCGAGAGCCTGGATTTAGCCGGTATTTTCTCAACCTACCCTAACCCGCACATTAGCGTCGGCCAGGCTTTCCTGGTAGAAGCGGTGATCACTGCGGTGATGATGGGGCTGATTATGGCGCTGACCGACGACGGTAACGGCCTGCCGCGTGGCCCGATGGCACCGCTGCTGATCGGCCTGCTGATTGCCATTATCGGTGGCGCAATGGGCCCGCTGACCGGCTTTGCCCTGAACCCGGCCCGTGATTTCGGACCCAAACTCTTTGCATGGCTGGCCGGTTGGGGTAACGTCGCCTTTACCGGTGCTCGCGATATTCCTTATTTCCTCGTGCCAATTTTTGGCCCGATTGTTGGCGCCAGCGTGGGTGCATTCGGCTACCGCTCTCTGATCGCCCGCAACCTGCCAGGTGCAGCTGCGGTAAAGAAGCCAGAGACGATAGCGCGTGCTGAACAGCGTAAAGCGTAAGTGCTAACCCTTTACACATCAGGAAGGATTTATGACTACAGATAAAAAATATATCGTCGCGCTGGATCAGGGTACAACCAGCTCCCGCGCCGTTGTGTT
>NZ_DALZCD010000404.1:0-2651 GCF_031978025.1 Erwinia sp. | reverse complement strand
CTGCTGGAGAACCGGGCACTGGACTGTTCACCGGCCCATATTCACGTTGAATTTCATGAGACGGGCCGCCCTGCCGCTTTTTGGATCGACGTGCAGGAAGATGAAGACGCCCGCTACCTTAGCCCTCGTCGGCGAATGGATCGCCTGATCCAGCACTGTTTGATGCCGGTAGTCGCTGGCATTGAGCAGCACGGCGATATCAACGGCAAGCTTATCTGGAGCAATACCGGCTTCGCGCTGCACTGGTTCCTGGGCGAGCTGGCACCGCTACTGGGTGAAAGCCTGCACGCCGAGTTGGAACATGCTTTTTTCTTCTCCCGCACGCTTTCTGATGGCGCCGACAATCCTTTTTACCGCACAATGCTGCCGCGAGACGGCGAGTTGCAGCGCCGCACCTGCTGCCAGCGCTACCGTCTGCCTGATGTAGAACGCTGCGGCAACTGTACGCTCAAGCCTGTCTGATCGCCGTACCCGTTCCGAAACATCTCAATTTTTCCCCGCCCGTTTACAGCCAGGCCGCTCTGTGGCAGCTTTATCGCCCCAAATGTAAAGGAGCCAGAGTATGAGCCTGGAGTCTGTACGGCAGTTCTTTGCCGAGCGTGCCCCCGATATCGGTATTATTGAGCTGGCGGAAAGTACGGCCACGGTGGCGCAGGCGGCGCGCGCCCATCACGTCAAGCCGGGGCAGATAGCCAAAACGCTGTCGCTGAAGGTTAAAGACAGGGTGATATTAATTGTGACCTGCGGTGACTTAAGGCTGGATAATCGCAAGCTGAAGGCGGTGCTGGGCACGAAAGCGCGGATGCTCAGCACCGACGAAGTGGTCAGCTGGACAGGCCATCCGGTCGGCGGCGTCTGCCCTTTCGGACTGGAAACGCCCTTGCAGGTTTTTTGCGACGTGTCGCTGCGCCAGTATGAAGAAGTCCTGCCCGCGGCCGGATCGATTTACAGCGCGGTGCGTATTTCGCCTGCGCAACTGGCGGAACTGGTCGACGCCACCTGGGTAGACGTCTGCCAGCCGCCGGGCTGAAGCCGCCCTTACTCCTCCTGATGAGTAATGACCTTGCCTCGCGTTTCTCTGCCGAAAGCGACAATAATCGCAATCAGTATCGCGACCGTTCCGGCGACAATTGCCATCGCCAGACCGTAGTTATTGCCGTGCGCTTCGGCAATACCCGACTGTAGCGTCGCATTTACCGAAGCGATCAGGTTCCCCAGCTGATAAACGAAGCCCGGCAGTATCGCGCGCGTATTGGCCGGTACCAGCTCCGTCAGCCAGGTGGGCACCACGCCCCATGCGCCCTGCACCATAAACTGCATCAGAAACGCGCCCAGTCCGATAGTCAGTGATCCGCTGGAAAACGCCCACAGCGGCAGAACCGGCAGCGCCAGCAGGGCGGCAATAATGATCGCTTTTTTGCGGCCAATTTTTTCGGACAGCGAGCCGAAAAATACCCCGCCCATCATCGCGGCAATATTGTAGGCAATGGCAATCAAGCTGACGGTATGTGGGTCGAAACCGTGCTGAACTTTCAGGAAGGTCGGATAAAGATCCTGCGTGCCGTGGCTGAAAAAGTTAAAGCAGGCCATCAGCCCAACCAGATAGAGGCAAAGCTTCCAGTGCTTACGCACTACCGGCAGCAGCGCCACGCTCTCTTTCCGCGCCCTGGCGGCCAGCCAGACCGGCGATTCCGGCACCTTAAACCAGATAAACGGCAGCAGCAGTACCGGCATTGCCCCAATCAGGAACATGCCGCGCCAGCCCACGAAATCGTAGCAAAGCCCGAAAATAATCGAGGCTAGCAGATAGCCCGCCGGATAGCCCGCCTGAAAAATGCCCGACATCAGTCCACGAGACCGATCGGGAATGGTTTCCATCGCCAGCGAGGAGGCTACGCCCCAGACACCGCCCATGGCAATACCGTAAATGACGCGGAAAATCAGGAAGGTGGTCAGCGTGGGCGACCAGGCAGAGAGCAGCTCAAACAGTGAGAAAAGCAGAATATTACTCATCAGGATCGGGCGACGACCATATTTCTCTGCCAGGCGGCCAAACAGCAGCGCGCCGATGGGCCGTACTGCCAGCGTCAGCATGATCGCCAGCGACACTTCCGCCACCCCGACATGAAAATTCGCCGCGATATCGCTCAGCACGAAAACCAGAATAAAAAAGTCGAACGCGTCCAGCATCCAGCTGGCAAAACTGGCGAAAGCCACGTTGCGCTGGGTAGAAGTCCAGTCAAACATAGGGGGATTCCTGTCTTACAAACGGCGAAATCCGCCGGAAGCGGCGGCATAAATGTTAACCATTTGTTTATAGCATGTAATAAGTTGCTGAAGGCTGAAGCAGATGTCAGCCTTTAATTCAGGTTGTAAGCAACCTTTTCACAACAGCATGGGTGAATTTGCTACACTGGCCGCCGTGTGTGGGCCGTTGCCGCAGAGGACATGTCAAACCTTTCGCTGATTAAGACACGGCGTAGTCGCCTGGCCGCCTGGCTTGGTCTGCTTGCCGTTATCCTGCTATTTATCGCACCGGTGATCTCTAAATCGCTGGTAGCTTCGCCTGCGTGGCACGGCATGATGATGCCGGGCATGGCGATGGATGACATGATGATGGCAGACCATACCAGCATGGAGACACGCCAGCG
>NZ_DALZCD010000403.1:0-2702 GCF_031978025.1 Erwinia sp. | reverse complement strand
GTGGGGACGCGCCAGTATACCCGTTTGGCGGCCTCTCGTCCTCCTTCAATCACGCGGAATCAACAGGAGTGACCATGCCAAAACGCATACAAATCAGCCAGCACGGTGGTCCGGAAGTGATGCAGATTATCGATGCCGCCGTGCCGGAACCGGCCGCTGATGAGGTCGTAGTTGAGAACAAAGCGATAGGCATTAACTACATCGATACCTATGTCCGCAGCGGGCTTTATCCCGCTTCGCTGCCTTCGGGTCTGGGAACGGAAGCCGCTGGCATAGTCACGAGCGTGGGTAAAGGCGTGACCACGGTTAACGTGGGCGATCGCGTAGTCTATGCGCAGTCAACGCTCGGCGCCTACAGCAACTATCATGCGGTCCAGGCTGACAAACTGGCGCTACTGCCGGACACGATCTCTTTTGAGCAGGCGGCCGCCTCGTTTTTGAAGGGGTTAACCGTACATTATTTGCTGCGTCAGACTTACGTTGTGCAGCCGGATGAAACGTTTCTTTTCCAGGCAGCGGCGGGCGGCGTGGGGCTGATTGCCTGTCAGTGGGCAAAAGCGTTGGGCGCACACCTGATCGGCACCGTAGGCTCGGCCGAAAAAGCGGCGAGAGCAAAAGAAGCGGGTGCCTGGGAAACCATTAACTATCGCGAAGAAAATGTGGCGGAGCGCGTAATGGAACTGACTCACGGCAAGAAAGTGCGCGTGGTGTATGACTCGGTAGGCAAAGATACCTGGGAAGCGTCGCTGGATTGCTTACAGCGCCGCGGCCTGATGGTCAGCTTCGGCAATGCTTCCGGTCCGGTTACCGGCGTGAATTTATCCACGCTGACTCAAAAAGGCTCGCTGTACGTGACTCGCCCTTCCCTGCATGGCTATATCACTAATGCAGACGCGCTGACCCAGGCCAGCAACGAGCTGTTTTCGCTGATTGCCAGCGGGGCGATTAAGGTAGACGTGCCGCCGCAACAAAAGTTTGCCTTAGCGGACGTGCAGCAGGCACACAGAACGCTACAAAGCCGGGCGACCCAGGGATCCTGTTTGCTGATCCCCTAACGGGGAAAACGCCGGTTATCCTGTACTGTCGCTCAAAAATGCACAGCGCATGGCTTGCAGATTACCACCGTGTAGAAATAAGTAGGGCTTCCCGTAGGAAGCCCTTTTTTCTTTTTTATAGTTCGCGCTGTTTGTAGGGTCAGCGGCGATGAATTTGGCAATTCAGTGAAATCATCCTGACAGAATTCATAAGCAAAAAATATGTTTAATTGCAAAATAGTCTGTGCGATCTGCCACGGTGTGATCGACTCCGCATAACCTTTTGCAAATCTGTCGTTGATCCGCTGATGTTAGCGGGACATCCAGCGGGCTGTTTTTGACGACGGCTTACGGTATGCGCGATAAATCCATACTGCAGCGACCGCCAGCGCCAGCCACGGCAGCATTTTAATGACTACCATCAGCAGACCGGCAAACATCATCACCACGCTGGCAACAAACAGTGCCAGAATAATCCCCAGCACTGAAACGCCGGTCAATAACAGCATCACAAAGAAGCCAAGGACAAAAAAGATTTCCATCAGCGTACCTCCTTAAAGATCTGAGAGATCGATTCACTCTCTGAGCGATCCTTTACAAGATACGTGCCAGAAATGAAAACAAGTTAAACGCTTGAGTTTCCTGCTAAAACAGAAAGGAGCGTGAGAGATAACCTGATTAATTTCCCCATTATATGGCGTGATATTAACCAGGTAACCTGAACCGCCGCGCTGCGCGGATGATAGCCATGGTGTTTTATCCGATAAAGCATTGTTAATAAATGCATTCATCCGGCAGGCATGCCCCTTGACTGAGGACAACTCGCACCTTGCAAACAGCCTATACTGCCGCAGGCACCTTATCAGCCACCAGCGCCAGCGCGGCTTCTACCGTCTCTACATTGGCCCCCGCCTTATGGGCGTTTTCGCTCAGATAACGACGCCACTGGCGCGCGCCTGGGATACCCTGGAACAGCCCCAGCATATGGCGGGTGATGTGGCCAAGATACGTTCCCTGCGCCAGTTCGCGCTCGATATAAGGATACATTGAGCGCACTACCGTTACCGGATCGACCGCAGGGCGATCGCAGCCAAACAGCTCGCGATCAACTTCTGCCAGCATGCCCGGATTTTGATAGGCCTCGCGGCCCACCATCACACCATCTACATGCTGCAAATGGGTTTTAGCTTCCGCCAGCGATTTGATGCCGCCATTAATTGACAGCGTCAGCTGCGGAAAATCCCGCTTCAACTGATAAACGCGCTCATAGTCCAGCGGCGGGATCTCACGGTTTTCTTTTGGACTAAGTCCGGAAAGCCAGGCTTTGCGCGCATGGATAATAAACATGTCGCAGCCACCTTGCTCCGATACCTGACGAATAAAATCGCAAAGAAATTCGTAGCTATCCAGTTCATCAATGCCGATACGGGTTTTTACCGTCACCGGAATTGACACGCGGTCGCGCATTGCCTTTACCGCATCCGCCACCAGAGCCGCTTCTCCCATCAGACAGGCGCCAAAGCGTCCGTTCTGCACGCGATCGGAAGGGCAACCCACGTTCAGATTGATCTCGTTATAGCCACGAGCCTGCGCCAGTTCGGCGCATTGTGCCAGCGCCAGCGGATCGCTGCCGCCGAGCTGCAAGGCGACCGGGTGTTGTTGTTGGTT
>NZ_DALZCD010000402.1:0-2735 GCF_031978025.1 Erwinia sp. | reverse complement strand
CCGGTGCATGGGGGGTAAACGGCCCCTGCATATAGATTTCGCTACCCATATCGCCGTGCATTTGCTGAGCGATAAAAATAGGCACGTTGGTTTCCAGCGCGCCAGGCGCCTTGCCTTTGCCACCGGCCGGGATCAGGCGATCGCAGGCGGCCATAACAAATTGCCATTCGTCGGCAGAAAAAAAGATGGGTTGATAATCGAGCAGCTCGGGAGCGGCCATTTCGGCAGCCTGCGCCGCCGTTAATCCTTTAAAGACCAGCTCGCCAAGCGGTAATGCTAACAGCGACCCCAGTAAAAACTTACGCCGGGTAGTTTCTTTTTGTAGCAACATAACATTACGACTCTCACATGATAATAAAATGTAATTTGAGTTAATAGATTTTGTTATCGACCAGGAAAAAAGTAATGTTATGGATAAAACTATTTCGAAATGTAAAAGTTGAATTAAATTTATTTTTAGTTAAGCGTTATAACTTTGTTATAAAACTGCAATAAAATTGTCAGCCGCGTATTGTGCTAAAAAAAGCGCTTCAGCCTGGTTTTCCTGCCCAATTAAAGCACTATTTCCTTATAGCGACCGAAAGATAATTCAGATAAGTGATAATGCCAGTGCTGAACAGAAGGAAAAAATTATTCAGTGGTGATGAGAATGAGAATGAATCGATACCACATTATTTTTTGCGCCTTCGACCGTGGTGACTTCTGGCGTGAAGCGGGCGTTGTAGCGCAGACGAAAAGCGTGCATTTCCTGCGCATCTGGTTCCAGCTCGCGTAAAAATTTCAGCGTCAGACGGACGTGTTCGCTGGATAATTCCGTTGGCAGCCAGGCTTCGCGCAGCACGCCTCGCCAGAAAGCGATATTTTCTTCGGAGCCGTCCACCAGGCAAAGCTGCCAGATCAGCAGCACGCTTGCCGCATTGCTTAAATGCGCTTCGTTATCGCGTGAAAGGTAAGCAATAAACTCTTCCCCGGCCGTGCGCCCCATCAGACTGAGCAGCGATTCCACATAGACGGGATCGATATTCAGCCGCTTCGTCAGCGCGCTGGTCGCGCGCCGGGATGTTGAATTTAATACGCGAAAGCCAATAATAAAAACCACTACTAAAGTCAGAAGCATCAGCCAGATCATTTTACTTACCGGGAATAGCGGGCACAGGGAGCGTCAGATTAACAGCAGCATTGTGGAGAGGCAACCGCGTAGAAAAGCTGCCCGCAGGCAGCTTAGTCACTATTTTTGCCAGTGGGTGCGAGGGTCGATGCAGGCCGCTACGGCCAGCCTTAACGCCGCTTCAGGGGCACCAGCCGCCAGAGGCACGCTTATCTCGTTAACCTTCGTCCAGACGGTATAAGTCAACTTGCTGCAATGAGACAGGGGCCAGCATCAGCACGGCGTAGCCGTTTTGATCGGCCAGAATGTCATCTTTGAGAAACTCATCACGATCGTTATTAAGGTAAAGCACTTTTATTTTTTCCAGCATTGCCATCCTCATTTCCTTATGGTCTGACAGTAATGGAATAATAAACCACGATCTCTTCTTTACCTGTCAATAACGCCGAAACGTATTTCCGGGCCCGAATCAATTCCTTTGGGAATTCTACAGGCAATAATAATTCATCTTTTCCACTAACATAAAATTATTATCAGGCGGCCCGTAAACCGCCGATAACAAATTAGTTTCCGGCTTCTTCCAGTACTTTATGGATCACGGCAGAAAGCTCGTTGATCTCAAATTTAGCCACGTAGCCATTCGCACCGACTTTACGCACGTGATCTTCGTTGGCACTGCCTGAAAGCGAAGAGTGGATAACGACAGGAATATTTTTCAGTCCCAGATCGCTTTTAATATTGCGGGTTAAGGTAAAACCATCCATCTCTGGCATTTCCAGATCGGTTAACACCATGGCGATTTTATCGTGAATGGATACGCCTTCCGCCATCGCCTGCTGTGCCATCAGCTTAATTTTTTCCCAGGCTTCAAGACCCGTATTATGCATGACGGCAGGAATGCCCATCACTTTCAGGCCCTGCTCCAGCATCTGGCGCGCGACCTTAGAATCTTCCGCCACGATAGCCACTGAGCCTGGTTTGATATTGAACTCTTTCAGCTTAACGTCTTCTGCTTTGACATCGCGTACGGAAGGAATAACGTCGTGCAGGATCTGCTCCACGTCCAGAACCATCGCCATACTGTTGGTCTTATCGTCCAGGCAGGCAATGCTGGTGATATTACGGCTGCTGATACCGGATTCTGCCGTATGGATCTGGCTCCAGTTCAGGCGCACGATATCGTCCACGGATTCCACGGCGAAAGCCTGCGTGCTGCGTGCGTATTCGGTAACCAGCAGCAGATTTAAACCTGTTTCTGGCGTACAGCCGGCGACGGCTGGCAGATCGATAACAGGAATAAACTGGCCGCGAATATTTGCCATTCCCAGCAGAGGGGATTTCATGCCCGCCGCTTTGGTGATAACGGGCATCGGCACGATCTCGCGCAGTTTAAACACGTTAATGCCAAAAAGTTCTGATTTCGCATCGTTCTGATCTGAGCCTAAACGGAATAACAGAAGCTCAAATTTGTTGGATAAGGCGAGATTCGCTCTCTCATCAATCTCTTTCTGAAAATTATCCATTACTACCTCTGGGTTACCTGACTGTTTGTACGCTGGTAAGCGGCGTACAACGGCACGCGGCTTATCACTCTGAGAGGGTTATCGGCAACGGTGAAGAAAAGTAC
>NZ_DALZCD010000401.1:0-2737 GCF_031978025.1 Erwinia sp. | reverse complement strand
GTTGTCTTTTTCGAACGCATCACGTCAGTTGACACGCCACCAGGCGGAGATTCTGAGAAAGCGCTGCTGGATATCCTGGCCGACGAGAAAGACAACGGTCCGGAAGATACCACCCAGGACGATGACATGAAGCAGAGCATCGTCAAATGGCTGTTCGAACTGAACGCCAAACAGCGTGAAGTGCTGGCGCGTCGTTTCGGCCTGTTAGGCTACGAAGCGGCAACGTTAGAAGATGTGGGTCGCGAAATTGGCCTCACCCGTGAACGTGTTCGTCAGATTCAGGTTGAAGGTCTTCGTCGTCTGCGGGAAATCCTGCAGGCTCAGGGACTGAATATTGAAGCCTTGTTTCGCGAATAATACGGGCGCTCGAAAGCGAAAAGCGGTGGTGAAAACCACCGCTTTTTTATTGCCTGCTCGTCAGGCAACTTCCTTTGCCTTCTCTTTGGCGTCCGATTTCACATCCTGCATGGTGTAAGTGTTCATCACCGCGCCTTTGTAGGCGCTCATCAGCAACTGCATTGGACTGACTTTGCCGGTCAGTACACCCTGAACCATGCCTTTCAGTGCATCAAACGCGGTTTTGGCACCGCCCACAATGCCGCCCTTAATGACATCCCACGGATTGGTGCTCTCTGCACGGCCCATCCCTGTCAGCACGTTGCTGAGTCCCGGGATAAAGGACAGCGCTTTGCCCACCTTCAGACAGATGCCCTGAAAGCCGCTTTTATTGGTCCCGTTCAGGTTAACCATTTCATCGTTTGTGGTGGTCAGCCTGCCGTTCTTCGGGAAGGCTTTATCCAATCCTTGTTCCGCCACGTCTTTGACAATTGCCGCTTCCGTACCGTGACGGGCATCACCGCCTTTAGTCAGGCCTTCGATTTTGCCATTGGTGGAAATTTTGCCGCGGTCTCCGCCTTCACGGTTATCCAGCGCCTTAACGTTGTTTAAAAAGTAAGACATGTTTTTGGCGGCCAGCGCCCGACTTTTCTCATCCGGGTTATTGGCCGTCCAGTCGCCAAACTGTTTTTTCAGTTCGGCCTGCTTGATATCTTTCTGATTACCGAGGTTTTTCAACACCGGGTTCTCGTTAATAATTTGATCGGCACTGCGGTTGTCGCCATCCATGTTTTTAAACAGGGTGCCGCTGGAAGGCGGAACGCTGGTATCCTTTTCGCTGGTTGGCATTGTGTGTCCATCCGCGCTCGCATCGGCGGGGCCGGTTGCGCCGGTGGTTGTCGCGCCCAGCGAGGCGAGCAGCTCTTTAAGCTGTGACAAAGCACTGCCGAGTTGAGTCTCGGTAGCACTGTTGTTACCGGACGACTGTTGGTTTTGCTGGCTTTGCTTAAGCAGTTTGTTAATGCTGTCGAGCAGCATTTGCAGCTGTGACATGGTGTCCTGCGTGCCGTTGGCAGAAGAGGAACCATTTTGCGCCCCGGTGCCTGAAGATTGTTGCTTTGCCAGCTGCTCTTTGATCTTACTTAGTTCCTCTTTCCCCTGTTTCAGCAGCGAATCGATCAGCGTTTTATAATCTGAGCTGAGCGATAGAGTAGAGCTTTTCTGCGTAGTGGTGCCTTGCGCGCCGCCATACTGTAACGGGCCGCTTTTTTCGGGTGCGGCAGCATTATCGCCTTTTTGCGCTTTGCTAAAGCGCCCGGTCAACAGCCCCGTGTTCATCGCCTCGCCGTTTGCCCCACCGGGATTCACTCTTAAATTCATGACACTCTCCACTGGATTAGATGAATGATGCGGACAAAACGCGCAGGCCGCTAACGCTTTATCACTGTCATTACGTGGGAGAGAAGCCGGGATAGTTCCATGGCAAAAAAAAGGCCCGCATGATGCGGGCCTGACAGGCTAGATGAGTGACTTCAGACGATAGATCCACTCCAGCGCCTGGCGTGGTGACAGCGTATCGGGATCCAGCGCTTCCAGCGCTTCAACCGCCGGAGACGTTTCCTCAACCAGCAGCGGCAGCTGTGGGCCTTCGGCGCTGCCCGCGGCGGCACTGGCGGAGCTGGCTTCCAGTTCTTTGAGCTTCTGTCGTGCACGCTTAATCACTTCTTTTGGTACGCCTGCCAGCGCGGCTACCGCTAAACCGTAGCTTTTACTGGCCGCGCCATCCTGCACGCTGTGCATAAAGGCGATAGTGTCACCGTGTTCTACGGCGTCCAGATGCACATTGGCTACGCCTTCCATCTTCTCTTCCAGCGTGGTCAGCTCGAAATAGTGCGTGGCGAACAGCGTCATCGCTTTGATGCGGTTCGCCAGACTTTCCGCGCAGGCCCAGGCAAGCGAAAGCCCGTCATAAGTCGAGGTACCACGTCCAATTTCATCCATCAATACCAGACTGTATTCCGTGGCATTATGCAGAATATTGGCGGTTTCGGTCATCTCCACCATAAAGGTTGAGCGGCCAGAAGCGAGATCGTCCGCCGCACCAACGCGGGTAAAAATGCGATCGATCGGGCCAATCACGGCTTCCTCAGCGGGAACGTAGCTGCCGATAAAAGCCATCAGCGCAATCAGCGCGGCCTGGCGCATATAGGTGCTTTTACCGCCCATGTTTGGTCCGGTGATCACCAGCATGCGGCGCTGCGGCGACAGCGTCAGCGGGTTGGCGATAAAAGGCTCTTTCAGTACCTGCTCGACCACCGGATGACGCCCGCCGGTCAGTTTGATACCCGGTTTGTCGGTAAAGGTCGGGCAGTGGAAATTCAGCGTCCAGGCACGATCTGCC
>NZ_DALZCD010000400.1:0-2738 GCF_031978025.1 Erwinia sp. | reverse complement strand
TGCCGCAACGCGAGCGCTTTTTTCCGGCCGCAGAAACAGTGCCGGTACCACCAGCAGTGCCATGACCCAAAATACCCCGCCATGCAGATGCTGGAACAGCGCGCCACAGACTATCGTCATCACGGCAATGCCGCCCCCCATCGCCAGTGCCGAATAAACGGACTGCAGACGAATAACCTCGGCGCCGTCTCGGGCAGCAATAAAGCGCATCGCCGCCAGATGACAAACGGTAAAGCTGCCGCAGTGCAGGATTTGCGCCACGATCAGCAGCGGCAGAGCCGTGGTCGAGGCCATCAGGCTCCAGCGGAGCAGCGCGCACAGGCCGGAGAGCAGCAGAAGGTCACGGGCGGTCCAGCGACCGAACAGGCGATTGCTGGAGGCGAAAACAATAATTTCCGCCACCACGCCCAGTGACCAGAGATAGCCCACCACGCTCGCTGAATAGCCGGCATCCTGCCACCAGATAGCACTGAAGCCATAGTAGGCGGCATGCGCGCCCTGCATCAGGGTGACGCAGAGCAGAAAGCGCCAGGCTGATTTCAGCAGCCGCTGCCAGTCCTGCCAGCCCGCACGTTCAACAACTTTATTTCCACCCTGCGGCAGCGTAGCCGGACGAAGCAGCATTCCGCCAAGCATCGCTGCCGTACCTGCACAGAGCAACCACAGGATCGCCTGGTAAGAGAAAGCGTTGACCAGCACGCCAGTCAGCGCTGAACTGATCACAAAGGCCAGCGATCCCCACAGCCTGACTGGCCCGTAGGCCATACCAATCTGCCGTTGCCACGTGGCGGCCAGCGCGTCGCTCAGCGGAACCAGCGGCGAGAAGAAAATGTTAAAGCCAACCATGACCAGCAGCAGCCAGACCCAGTACGCACTAAACCAGAAGCCCAGAGCGAATAACAGCGACAGCCCTGCCAGCAGGCGCAGCACGCTAATCAAACGGGAAGGATTCGTCACTCGGGAGGCGATAAGCAGGCTGCCGGTGAAACGGGAAACCATCCCGACGCCTAACAAAAGGCCGATTTTTTCCGCATCAAGGCCAATGCCTTTCAGCCAAACGGCCCAGAAAGGCAGCCAGATGCCATAGGTAAAAAAGTAGGTGAAGTAGCCAAGCCCGAGCCACCCCGCAGAACGGATTGCCATTTTCCCTCCGGCAATGTACAGACGAAAAAAACGGGACAAGGCGTCCCGTTTCGTTATCACGTCGGATTAATATTCCGGCGTACTGAAGCAGGATGCATTTTCCCGCGAGTTGATGCCTTTACCACGCCGGGTAATACACCGGTGTTCCGAAGCAGTGCACTTTCCCGCATGTTTGCCGGGAAAGATTTGACGTTTACGCGTAGACCGGGAAACGAGCGCAAAGCTCCAGCACCTGCTTTTTCACCCTTTCGATGGTCGCTTCATCGTTGATATTATCAAGGATGTCGCCGATCCAGCCGGCCAGCCGGCGCACTTCTGCTTCCTTAAAGCCGCGACGCGTCACCGCTGGCGAGCCGATGCGGATGCCGGAAGTCACAAACGGGCTTTTCGGATCGTTCGGCACGCTGTTTTTGTTAACAGTGATGTTGGCACGACCCAGCGCCGCATCCGCTTCTTTACCGGTCAGGTTTTTCGCCACCAGATCGATCAGGAACAGATGGTTGTAGGTTCCGCCGGAAACGATGTCGTAACCGCGCTCCAGCAGCACTTCCACCATTGCCTTGGCATTTTTAGCAACCTGCTGCTGATAAACCTTGAACTCCGGCTCCATCGCTTCTTTCAGCGCTACCGCTTTACCGGCGATGACGTGCATCAGCGGGCCGCCCTGGCCGCCCGGGAACACGGCGGAGTTCAGCTTTTTATAGAAATCTTCATCGCCACCCTTCGCCAGGATCAGGCCGCCGCGCGGACCCGCCAGGGTTTTATGGGTGGTGGTGGTAACGATATGCGCATGCGGAACCGGGTTGGGATAAACGCCCGCGGCAATCAGACCGGCGACGTGCGCCATATCTACAAACAGGTAAGCGCCAATGCTGTCGGCAATTTCACGCATTTTTGCCCAGTCACAGATGCCGGAGTAAGCCGAGAAGCCGCCGATAATCATTTTCGGCTTGTGCTTCTGCGCCTGAGCGGCCAGATCGTCGTAATCGATTTTGCCGGTCTCGTCGATGCCGTAAGGCACCACGTTATACAGTTTGCCAGACAGGTTAACCGGTGAACCGTGGGTCAGATGGCCGCCGTGCGCCAGGTTCATGCCCAGGATGGTGTCGCCCGGCTGCAGCAGCGCGGTGTAAACGGCAAAGTTGGCCTGAGAGCCAGAGTGCGGCTGCACGTTGGCGAAATCCGCGCCAAACAGCTCTTTAGCACGATCGATTGCCAGCTGTTCTATGATATCCACGTATTCACAGCCGCCGTAGTAACGCTTGCCCGGATAGCCTTCCGCGTATTTGTTGGTCAGCTGAGATCCCTGCGCCTGCATCACGCGCGGACTGGTGTAGTTTTCCGAAGCAATCAGTTCAATGTGCTCTTCCTGACGCACTTTTTCTTGTTCCATTGCCTGCCACAACTCGGCATCATAATCGGCGATATTCATCTCACGCTTTAACATCCGCTTCTCCTGACTCAGCTAACAATCTATTCGGCATTGAATGGCCCTTTTGGGCGCAGGCCAACAGTGTAAACCGTTTTGCCTGCTCAGGGATAGCCAGAAAGCAGGGTTTTTACGCAAACGATTGGCTTCAGCACTGGCAAGGGTT
>NZ_DALZCD010000399.1:0-2747 GCF_031978025.1 Erwinia sp. | reverse complement strand
GGAGGAAGTCGCTGCTCTGGAAGCAAGACACGAACAGCTTGAACAGCTTGATACTGCGACAGATAAATATGTTGCAGAAGCATGCTCTCAGGGCAAATCCTCACCCGCCTGTCAAAATGCAAATGCCCTGGTTCAGGGCCTGCAAGAAACTTATAACGGAACGCTGGGAAGGCTAACCTATAAAGAACTGAATCGTGAGGATTACGATAAAGTCAGCCAGATTGTGGCAAATACGACCGCTGATAAATGGGATTATGCTATTGAGAATTATGCAAAATCCCGAAATATCAGTTATCAGGAAGCAAAGAATAAATTTGCGCTGGCTATTAATATTAACCAGACGGCAGATATTGTCGGCATATTGTATGGCCTTAAAGGTAACAAACCTGAAACAGGTATCATAAGTGCATCTGTAGCTTCAACGCTGAAACAGGTGCTGTCAAAATATAATGAGTTCAAACAGAACATTGCCAGCAGCACGAAAGGCAGCAATGATGCGCTGGCTATGGCAGGGGCAGCTAATGTTAACCATTCTTCAGCGGGCAAGGAGTTGCCACCGAATGCGTATCTGTCCACGGGCTCTATCGATAAAATACATACGGTAAAAGATTATAAATCTGAATTAAACAAAGGGGATAAGGTTAATTTAGAACTTTTCAACCAGCGAAAAAGTGTTTCTGGTAGTAAAGCAGAATTAATAGATCCTAAAACTGGTTGGAGACTTTCGCCTGACAGGGCCGGTAATAATTCTCATGGTGGTAGTGCATGGAAACTACTGGATAAAAATGGTAATAGAGTCGCAACATTAGATGCGAATGGGAATGTGTTGAGAAAATGATTAATTTATTAAATATTTTAAAGAATGCAAATTTTGATGATGAATTATCATTAAATAAATTATTTGCGCGTTTTAATGTTTCTTACTTTACTCATTACTTGAGTAGCGATGAGTTTCTCAATGAGACACTTATTTGTTTTTCTGATATAGGTAATGATCATGAGAAAGAAAGACTTTTCAAAGATATTGAAGGAAAGTTTTTTCATTTATATACTGAATTGTATGATTTGTCAAAGGGTCGCGTCAGTTTGGTATTAGATGGGTTTATTTATGAATACGTTGACTTTTCATGTTTCTCTAAAGCTTTGGAGTTAAGTTTAAGAGAGAATCCATTATATAATTTTTATTTTCATGAGGTAAGCCTATATGTTATGTCTGGATATGATTTGACCCACTGCTTCTATTTATTTAAAGAAAGTGATAGGTACATTAACGTAATAAGAAGTGCTGTGAAAAATTCAGGATTGCATATTCTTAAATAAAAATCTAAGCGATAGTTTTTTATTTTTGAGTAATCTATCGACAGTTGATTTCATACAACGGCAGCGATTGGTGGTGCGGTTTATGGGATGAAGGAAAATAGTTCGGTACAGGCGGGTCAGGCCCTTTCCAATGTAAAAGATCCTTCTTTCAATCCTTCCGGTACAGGTGGTTATGCACAACCGTGGTCGACCAAAAGTCGTATAAAATATGTAGAAATTCCAACGAAAGGTAAAATTCGCTTTGTCCCTGATAGCAATTATTCGCCCGGTAACCCATTACCATGGGGACCTAATAACGGCCACCCTAATAAATTCGGTAATGAATGGGTGAAAGGCCCCTCGCGTACCGCCGGGCAGGCTTTTGAATGGGATGTTCAACTATCACCAAAGGGCAACGCTCGACCTGGCTGAGCAACAATAGATGGTTCGCGTTTAAATATATCTCTTGATGGGTAAATAACACATAAATAACCAAGGTAAGTCTTTATGGAATATAAGGTCGGCTTTTATCAGGAGGTGGAAATATCCCCTGACTGCAAAGGAAAAAATAAGAAATATATAGGTAAAAAGGGCGGTGTTATGGGAGTAAGTGAAGAGGATGGGATACTTTATGGGTACTCAATAAAACTTTATGATGAAGAATATCTTTTGTCTTTTGATAAAGATGAAGTCATCCCAACGGGTAAACAGCTCACACAAAATGATTTTTATTAACCTTTAGACAAAACTAATGCCAGCCCACAGCGGCTGAAATTTTTGCTTTAACAATCAGTCAGCGCCCCGCCTCTACAGCTTCACCATCATCTGAATCACGTTTATCAATTTTCGCTGCTTACGGGCGGAGATCTTCGGGCAAAGCTGACGCAAGGTCTGCATCGCCTCCGGCTCCGGTGACGGTACTTCCGCCGCAGCAGCAGACAACCGTTCATTACACGCACATTAACCGGTGTCCCGGTTGTAAATCCTGCCACTTCCAGCCAGACACCTTTAAGCGTAATGCTGGGCGATGGGCGGAAATACTTCGAATTTAGTCGGGACCGAACCGCACTTTGTTAATCAGGGTTCCATAGCAGAGCGCCAGCTATACCTTCGGCGGCTCGGCCAGCATGAACTTTAGCCGTGAAAAGATGTATAGCAACTGGCAGAGCGTGGCGGAGCAGACGGGCATCTTTGCAGGTAAAGGCGGCTTTGACGTGACCGTCGATGACCACACGCAGCTGAACGGGGCGGTTATCGGCTCGACGGCAGCGGCGGCCCCACAGGCAGCCAGATGTTGGGCAACCTGGCCGGTACGATGCTGGCAGGCATCAACGGCGGCGGCAGCGCCGCGTCAGTGACAGAATCGGCGGTGAGCGGGGGCGCCATTACCGTCCGCAATGGCGATAAACAGCAGCAGAGCGTGGCTGACCTGAGCCGGGACGTGGCAA
>NZ_DALZCD010000398.1:0-2782 GCF_031978025.1 Erwinia sp. | reverse complement strand
GCAGCGGAGATCTCTTTGATCCTGTCCATTTCGACACATACTGTTAATTTTCATCAGAAAAATATGCAAAGAAAGTTCAACGCCCCCAATAAAACGCAGGTGGCTTCTTACGCTGCGGCTATCGGGCTACTTTAACCCATAAGAGCTACCAATTTTAGTAGTTTCGTCTTGCCGGTCGGTTGTCTACCCTGCGCCTGGGGTTGCCAGTCCTGAGCCACATGGAAAGGCATTCAGTAGTGAATGCAACAGAGGATTAACGATGAAGATTATCCAGACCAAGCTAAGGGACATGCCTTCCTCTTTGCTGGCAGAATTAGGAAGTTATCGCTATAGCGTTTTTGCGCGCGGCGAAGGATGGTCAATTCCATCACGTTTAAGCACTCCCGGCCAGGAGTACGATCGTTTTGACCGCTCTGATGTGGTCTGGTTAATCGCCTGGACTGCACAGCAAGGCATTTGCGGCTGCGCTCGTCTGATGGAATGGCAGGACAAAGACAACGCAGAAAAGCGTCCGCAGGCCGCCTGGGAAATGTCGCGTTTTTCCGCTCGTCTGGATGTCGACCCCGAATTGCCATTAAGTATTCTCTGGCACAGCGTTCAGCTGGCTGAGCAATCGGGCGTAGACTATCTCTATAGCGCGGCCACGCCCATGCTGGAAAGAATGTTTGAACAGCATCTGGTGGTTTATGAGCCGTTAACGGCCGGCGTCATTCAGTCTGAAGATAACCTTTTTGCCGTCAGGATCCCGGTTAATCAGCCTAACCTGGCGGAAAAATTCCGTGGCGCACGTCGTTTTAGCCCGGAAGAAGTGTTGCCAACGTTGGGCGTTTCCGTTAGCTGGAGCGGTAGGGGACGGCAGGCTTAATACTAAGCCTGGCTACGCGCCCATAGCGTAATCAGCAGCCACGCTGCGAGACACCAGCACCCTACGGCGCAGCCAAGCGCCAGGGGGACTCGCATCATGCCGACAAAATACCAAAGCGTCAGCAGATAGATAAAATAGGGGATGATGGCCCACATCCCAAAAATGATAGTGGTGCGAAGGGCCTCAACGCCGCGTTCACTGGCGACGATATAGTGAGCAATCAGAGCGAAAGTAGGAAAGAGCGGCAGTAGCCCAGCCAGATAATAGCTACGCGTTTTAGACAGTACGCCAATTAAAACCACCACCAGCGCACCTAAAACCGCTTTAAAGATTAAGCCCATTGTGCCCCTAAGCTACCCGTAAGCTGAGCGAGCCCGTTGCTGTTCGGCAAACAATGGGCTGACTACCTGGCGTTTTACTGGCGATATGCCTGTTTGATTTGACTAATTGTGCTACTGAAGACGTCTGCCTGCTGGCGATCCGTCAGCTGGGCAATATATTTTTCCATGTTAATAATGACTTTACCGGCATCGGCCTGACCCATACCTTTCAACATAAATGTAACCAGCGCTTTCATGCAGGCCATCTCTTCGGCCAAAGTTTGCGTATCTTTACTGGTTGAAAAATCAGTGTCGCTCATATTTTCTCCTGGTTTTTTTATTAACGGATCGGCTGCGCGATTTTAAGGTGTTGATAACACATTTAAGCAACGAGTATATCATATTTACCCCGTCTATACAGGCACCTGGCGCGAACGGCATGCAATAAGCCTGCGTAGCAGAGGCGTTTTTTTATATTCTAACCACAATGAAAAAGAGGTAAAATAGACGGTCTTTTAATGATTCATCCCCCGGTTAATACCCATTTGGAGAGGCCTTTTGATACGCGTTCTTCTTGTTGACGACCACGAACTGGTACGGGCTGGCATTCGACGCATACTGGAAGACATCAAAGGTTTCCAGGTAGTGGGTGAAGCCTGCTGCGGCGAAGATGCCGTAAAGTGGTGCCGTAGCAATGACGTTGAGGTCGTGCTGATGGACATGAACATGCCCGGTATCGGTGGGCTGGAGGCCACGCGGAAAATTGTCCGCTACAGCCCGGATGTGAAAATCATTATGTTGACCATTCATACCGAAAATCCGTTGCCCGCCAGGGTAATGCAGGCAGGGGCGGCAGGTTACCTCAGCAAGGGCGCCGCGCCGCAGGAGGTGGTCAGCGCGATTCGGCAGGTCAATGCCGGTCAACGCTATATAGCTTCGGATATCGCCCAGCAGATGGCCCTCAGCCAGATCGAGCCGCAAAAAACGGACTCGCCCTTCGATTGTTTGTCGGAACGTGAATTACAGATTATGCTGATGATCACCAGGGGCCAGAAAGTGGCAGATATTTCCGAACAGCTCAGCCTGAGTCCAAAGACCGTTAACAGCTATCGCTATCGTATGTTCAGCAAGCTGAATATCAGCGGTGACGTGGAGTTAACGCATCTGGCTATCCGGCACGGGCTGTTTAATGCGGAGTCGTTAACCAGTAGTGAATGATGTTTTTGATGCCAAATCTTTTCTGAAAACGGTCACCAGCCAGCCAGGCGTTTATCGCATGTATGATGCTGGCGGCACGGTTATCTATGTCGGTAAAGCCAAAGATTTAAAAAAGCGCCTGTCCAGCTACTTCCGTGGCGATCTGGGCAGCCGGAAAACCGAAGCGCTGGTGGCCAGCATTCACCAGATAGACGTGACGGTCACCCACACTGAAACCGAAGCGCTGCTGCTCGAACATAACTACATCAAGCTTTATCAGCCGCGCTATAACGTTTTGCTGCGTGATGACAAGTCTTATCCCTATATTTTTCTCAGCGCGGATGAACACCCTCGACTGGCCAGCCATCGTGGCGCGAAGCATGCCAAAGGCGAATACTTC
>NZ_DALZCD010000397.1:0-2798 GCF_031978025.1 Erwinia sp. | reverse complement strand
TCTGATGCTCTAGTCGTCGCGTGTCTGACCGCAATCACTTTACCGTCCGGCTCTGGCGCTTTCAGTCTTGCGTGTCTGACCGAGGCTAATCGTAACCATATCACCCTGCCCTGATGCTTTCGGTCTTCACGTCTCTGGCTGCATGCAGTTAACCGTTACCTTACCGCCCCTGCTCTGACGCTTTAGGCGTCGCGTGTCTGACCGCAAATCACTACCCTATCGCCCTGCCCACAACATCAGGCGGGTTCAACCTCCTCGATCAGATCGGCACGCTGATTTTTGATATTTCCCACAGCTTTACTCACCGGATGCCAGGCGAATTCGTCGATCGGTACTGCCCCTTCTTTTGCTATCCCGCTGGCCTGCTCCGCGGTGGTTTTTCCACTCATCCAGGCAAGCGCCGCTTCGGGCGTCAATACCAGCGGACGACGATCGTGGATATCCAGCAATCCTTTATCGCTGGCGGCCGTCACGATCGCAAAACCTTCATCCTCTTTGTCATACGGCGCTTTTCCGATAGCCGCGAAAAAAAGTGGCTCGCTGCGCTGATGATAAATAAAGTAAGGCTGCTTGTTACTGCCGTCGCGTTTCCATTCGTACCAGCCGTCAGCCATCACTATCGCCCGTCCGCTGTGCCACAGCGGCTTAAACATTTTTCCGGTCGCCGCCGTTTCCGATTTGGCATTGATCAGCGGCTGCTTGTGCCACCAGGCCGGGCGGTATCCCCAATGAACCGGGTCAAGATGGAGGGTTGCGTCACGCTCGTTAAGGAGCAGGACACGCGTACCCGGTGCCACGTTGTAGCGGCCAAGCGGCTCAGGATCGTAAGCGATATCTCGCGCCAGGGTAGTGTTAAAGGCTTCCAGATAAGCCTCACGGGATTGGTATTGAGTAAAACGTCCGCACATAGTTTCCTCCTGTCCGTTAAGCGTAGCAGTGAAAAAAAACGGATCCGCCCGGTTTTTTCTTAGCATGGCCGGAGCAGAGGGTCATGTTTGCGTAACGGGTCTTTATTGATTAAGGCTGCTTATTTTACAGCCGCCAATGCATCCGGGCTGCATCAGCAGGACACCCGTAAAAATACTGTTTTTTTATCAGGATTCTTATTGCTATTTATAAGCGTATATTATCTTTTCTTCGTTACCTAAAGAGAACAGAGATGAGAAAAACGATCTTGCTTTTAGTGGTTGCCCTGGCAGGTACGCTGTCCGCCTCGGCGTTTGCCTGTCCTAAGGGACAACACCCCCATGGCGGTACCGGTTCCCATCACAAAGGCGGCTATTGCTCTTACTGATTTTATTTTCAGAGCACCCCCCACGTGATTTTTTTATCAAGGCGCAAGCATTTATCAGCATGGCAAAGACCTGACACAGCAAGATTGCGCCTTTTATAACGGCTTTATAAGCACGGATTCAGTAATCGCACGCCGTTAACAGCTGAATAGTGCTGCCATACACAGCCAGCCCTTACCGATCATCAGTGAATCGCCCCAGAACAGCAGGCTCCCGTCAGAAAACCAGTGCAATAAACAAATCGTTGAGCGCGCCAAAAAACCAGCCACGACGTTGAATGGCTTCTTTCCGATCCAGAGAGAACACCTCTTTCTAACGTTTCGCAGGCATGATGCCTTTATTTATTAACAAGGGGAGCAGCTGAACAGCGGTGACATCGGGCAGGCATCAGACGTTTTACAGGCCTGCCGACCAGCATGGACGGCAGGCAAAGACTATCAGGCATGCGCCTCACGGTCAGCCAGCAGCTGGTCGACAAACGCAACGATTTCTGGTTTATCCCGTTCTATTTGCGCTATTTTTTCAGCAAATTTGGGCAGATACGCTTTATGTGCATACAGTAACGAATCCAGCACCTTGATGGCGGTATCGCCAGCCGGGATCAGCGGATTGATGGTAAATGCATGGAGCGCTGCGCCGTAATCGCCGGTGACGGCGGCTTCGATAGTGGTTTCCTCCATGGCTTTCATCAGCTGAATCATGCCGCGTGCGGCAGGCGGCAGCGCCCCCCAACGCAAAGGCTCCGGGCCATGCGCGGTAATGGCCGCGGTGACTTCGACAATGCAGTCAAAAGGCAAATCGGCGATAGCGCCGTTATTGCGTGTGGAGACCACCATCTGTTTGCCCGTGTTGTTCTGGATTGCGGCGATCAGATCGCAGGCCGCATCACTATAGTGTGCGCCGCCACGCTGGCTCAGCTCGGCTGGTTTGTAGTTAAGGTTCACGTCCTTATAGAGTTCAAACAGCCGTTTTTCGGTTTTTTTCACTACCTCGGCACGCGTTTCGTAACCGGTAAACTCTTCAACGGCATGCGCCAGCATCGGCTCCTGCAAATAGTAATAGCGATGATAGCCGCACGGCAGCAGCCCAAGATGTTTGACCTGCTCGTAATAGAAAGGGATCTGATGAATATTTTTAAGCCCTTCATCAGAGCGATCGCGCTGTTCTGGCGCATAGATTTTATCAATCAGCTCGGCGGTGCGTTCATTCCCCGCCTTATCCCAGACGCGGTGCCAGTGAAAATGATTCAGCCCGGCGAACTTAAAATTCAGTTCGGCTTCTTCTGTCTCCAGCTGTTCGCAGGCCTGAGTAATATGGCTGAAAGGCACGTTGCATAAGCCTACCGTTTTTTCCCAGTGACCATATTTGATAGCGGCTTCCGTTACCATACCGGCCGGATTAGTGAAGTCCACCAGCCAGGCGTTGGGGCAAAGCGCGCGCATATCTTCAATAATTTCCAGGATAACGGGAATGGTGCGAAACGCTTTGAACAACCCGCCCGCACCG
>NZ_DALZCD010000396.1:0-2802 GCF_031978025.1 Erwinia sp. | reverse complement strand
GAATCGGGCGCTTCAGTTCGCTAAAGCGAATCTTAATATCTTTAAATCAGCACCACCACCACGACCAGCACCACACGTTAAGAGCTGTAAATTAATCATAACCACACGCCTGTGTGGTTATTTTTTGAATTTTTAGACTTCATTCAGGAAACACACCAGTGCGCTACCTACCACTGCTGCTTTTATGCCTGCTTGCCCAGGGCTGCACACAAACACAAAAAAGCCTGGGAGAGACGGTAAAACTGGCTCTGCTTGGGCCAGATGATGTCGAGGTTACGGCTGAGCAGGTTGAAGGTCTGCCTTACGCCAGCATGTACCTACGCGTTAACGACGGGCAGCGTATTTTCGTCGTACTGGGCTTTGACGAAAACGGCCAGCAAAAATGGATCACGCGCGATCGCACGATGATCGTTACCCGGCATGGCCGCGTGGTAAAAACATTGGGCCTGGCGAACGACCTGCATGAGGTGAGCAATCTCGATCAGGATCCGCTGGCCGATCCGCTGCATTTGACCGAAGGTGCAGGCTGGACTCGCCAGCTGAGCTGGTCGGCGGCTGGCCGTTTCCACGCCGCGACGGCAGTGTCGCGTTTTACACGTCTGCAGGACCAGGTGCTTGACCTGATTGGACACCGTGTCGCCTGCCGCGTCTGGCAGGAAGAGGTCACGGCTGACGGTAATACCTGGCGCAATATTTTCTGGATCGACACGACTACCGGTCAGGTTCGCCAGTCGCGGCAGACGCTGGGCGACGACTTCTCCGTTGAAACCACCATTCTGAAGCCTGCGAAATCATGAAAAATATCACTTACTTCCTCGCCGGTTTTGCCGCCTGCGTGTCGCTAAACGTGTGCGCGGACAGCGAAGTCACCGTTTTCTCGCCGGACCGAAGCGAAACCGCGCTGGTTAGCCATGCGCAAAACCTGGCTCAGCTGACGGCAAGCCCCGCGCTGGCAGGAAAAACCTGGTGGCCAGGCACGGTTATTAGCGAAAAACTGGCGACGGCAGCAGCGGTACAGCAGCAGCAGCAGCTGCTGACGCGCCTGAAAAACTGGAGTGCAGCGCTGCGTGCTGATGATGACGGTGAAAAAGCGACGATAGTCGATAACCTCTATCAGCAAATTGCCGCCATCAAGGTGACGGGCAGGCAGATCGTTAATCTTGATCCCGACTGGGTGCGTCTGCGTCCGGAAGACAACCGCCTGTTGGCGGGCGAATACAGCGTCTATACGCTACAGAAACCGGGCAGTCTGACGATTGCCGGCCTGGCGAACGGTAGCGGTAAAACAACCTGGGTAGCCGGCCGTAGTGTGGTTGACTACCTGGCTGACCACGAGCGTCTGGACGGCGGCGAACGCAATTTCGTTACGCTTATCGCGCCTTCCGGCAAAACGGAACAGGTGCCGGTTGCCTACTGGAATCACCGCCATGTTGAACCCGACGCGGGCAGCATCATCTACGTTGGCTTTTCTGCCTGGTCGCTGCCTGACGGCCCGGATCTTAACCAGCAAATTATTTCTGTTTTGACGCACCGGATCCCTGACTGATGAAAAAAACTTACCTTCTCAGCCTGCTGGCAATGTCCGTGGCCTGCGCTTGTCAGGCTCAGGCTGCAGATCCTGTCGGGCCATCGCAGTCCGACTTTGGTGGCGTGGGCCTGCTTCAGGTGCCAACGGCGCGCATGGCGAAAGACGGCGAATTCAGCCTGAACTACCGCTATAACGATCAGTACCGCTTCTATTCTTCCTCGGTACAGCTTTTCCCATGGCTGGAAGCCACCATCCGCTATACCGATGTGAAAACCCGTCGCTACAGCGCCGTGGAAAGCTTCAGCGGCAGCCAGTCCTATAAAGACAAGGCGTTCGATCTGAAAGCGCGACTGTGGCAGGAAGGCTACTGGCTGCCGGAAGTCTCGGTGGGTGCGCGTGACCTGGGCGGCACGGGGCTGTTCGACAGCGAATACATGGTAGCCAGCAAAGCCTGGGGGCCTTTTGATTTCACCGTCGGGCTGGGCTTTGGCTACCTGGGCAACAGCGGAACGGTAAAAAACCCCTTTTGTGAGGCGGATAGCAGCTATTGCTACCGTTCTAACAGTAATGGCACAGCCGGTTCAGTCAGCGACAAAGATCTGTTTAAAGGCCCGGCGGCTGTTTTCGGTGGGATTGAATACCAGACGCCGTGGCAGCCGCTGCGCCTGAAGGTGGAATACGAAGGTAACAACTATCAGGATGATTTCGCCGGTCGACTGGAGCAGAAAAGCAAAATTAACGCCGGGGCTATTTATCGACTCACCGACTGGGCCGATATTAACGTCAGCTACGAGCGTGGTAACACGCTGATGGCAGGCTTTACGCTGCGCACCAACTTTAACGATCTGCATACGGCGTCGGTTGATGTGCCTAAACCGGCTTACCATCCACAGCCGCAAGGGGAGTTCCTGGAATCAACGGTGGTGGCAAACCAGTTGACCGATCTGAAATATAACGCCGGCCTGCTCGGACCAAAAATTCAGGTCAAAGGCGACACGCTTTACGTTTCCGGTCAGCAGACGAAGTACCGCAATACCCAGGAAGGTATCGATCGCGCTAATGTGATCATGATGAATGCGCTGCCGCAGAACATTGAAAAGCTGAACGTGACCGAAACGCGCAACAATATGCCGCAGGTCACGACAGAGACCAGCACCGATAGCCTGCGTCAGCAGCTGGAAGGCTATCCGCTCGGCAAAGAGAAAATGCTGGATCAGAAGCGGGTTAATCCGTCAGACCCGGGCCATGTCGAGCAGGGTTACTACATAGACGCA
>NZ_DALZCD010000395.1:0-2803 GCF_031978025.1 Erwinia sp. | reverse complement strand
TCCAGTTCGCCAGTGATGATCAGCACGTCTTCCAGCGCCATGTCTTTCAGTTTCTCTACCAGCAGCTTAGTTTTAGGTGCTTCCAGAGAGAACTGCTCGACAACGATCAGACGATCTTGACGTACCAGCTCGGACAGGATGCTTTTCAGCGCGCCGCGGTACATCTTTTTGTTAACTTTTTGACTGTGGTCCTGCGGCTTTGCAGCGAAGGTCACGCCACCGGAACGCCAGATTGGGCTCTTTGCAGAACCTGCACGCGCACGGCCGGTACCTTTCTGGCGCCACGGCTTTTTGCCGGAACCAGTAACTTCAGCGCGGGTCTTCTGAGCACGGGTACCTTGACGGGCACCTGCTGCATAAGCAACAACAACCTGATGTACCAGCGCTTCGTTGAAATCACGACCGAAGGTAGTTTCGGAAACAGTCAGCGCGCTTTGCGCGTCTTTCAATACTAATTCCATTGCTATCCCCTTACGCCTTCACAGCTGGTTTAACAATCAGGTCGCTACCGGTCGCACCGGGAACTGCACCTTTAACCAGCAGCAGGTTGCGCTCAGCGTCAACACGTACTACGTCCAGGCTCTGAACGGTTACGCGCTCATTACCCAGCTGGCCTGCCATTTTCTTGCCTTTGAACACTTTGCCCGGAGTCTGGTTCTGACCGATAGAACCCGGAACGCGGTGAGACAAGGAGTTACCGTGGGTAGCATCCTGAGTACGGAAGTTCCAGCGCTTAACAGTACCGGCAAAACCTTTACCTTTAGATGTACCAGTCACGTCAACTTTTTTCACGTCAGCGAAAATATCAACGTTAATGCTCTGGCCTACAGTGAACTCGTCGCCTTCAGCGGTAAGGAATTCCCACAGACCACGGCCAGCTTCTACGCCAGCTTTAGCAAAATGGCCTGCTTCAGGCTTGGTGACGCGGTTTGCTTTTTTAGCACCGGCAGTTACCTGGATAGCAGTGTAGCCGTCGTTTTCCAGGCTCTTAACCTGAGTCACGCGGTTTGCTTCAATTTCGATCACGGTTACTGGGATAGATACGCCGTCTTCAGTGAAGACGCGGGTCATGCCCACTTTTTTACCGACTAAACCAATCATTGTTTCAACCTCTCAATCGCTCAATGACCTGATTAACCCAGGCTGATCTGCACGTCAACACCTGCAGCCAGATCCAGACGCATCAGAGCATCAACCGTTTTTTCAGTTGGCTCAACGATGTCAACCAGACGCTTGTGAGTGCGAATTTCATACTGATCGCGCGCATCTTTGTTGACGTGCGGGGAGATCAGAACGGTAAAGCGCTCTTTGCGGGTCGGCAGAGGAATTGGACCACGAACCTGCGCACCAGTGCGCTTGGCAGTCTCAACGATTTCTGCGGTCGATTGATCGATCAGACGATGATCAAACGCTTTAAGACGGATACGGATTCTTTGGTTCTGCATGAGACCAGAGCTCCAATTATTTATAAACGAAAAAAATTACTACTCACACCCATTACGATTGATGGGGGAGTGTAATCGTCTGCACATAACTCCCCGATTGGGAGTATTGTCAGGGAGCTAATTGCTCGCCTGCGGTTCAGATTGAACCGGGCCGTCATTTCTGACAAGCCCGCGCATTATACGTTCGTGAGCGCGGTTTGCAAGGTGTTTCTTATTACAATGGCTCTGAGGGAGCAGTAAAGGTAGGGAAACAGGCAAGGGGCAGAAACGAAAACGCCGCTGAAGTGACTGTTTCAGCGGCGTATAATTATTCAGCATCCTGCTATTCCACTTTTATTTGCGACTGCAGATAGTTCTGGATACCAATTTTTGAAATCAGCTCCAGTTCGGTTTCCAGGAAGTCGATATGGTGCTCTTCATCCTCCAGAATGACGATCATCATGTCGCGGCTAACGTAGTCATGTACCTTGTCGGCGTAAGCAATGGCCTCGCGCAAATCTCTGGCCCCTTCCAGCTCCAACATCAGATCCGAACGCAGCATCTCCTCGACGTCTTCGCCAATACGCAGCCGCCCTAAATCCTGTAGATTAGGCAGGCCCTCAAGAAAAAGAATGCGCTCTATATATTTATCCGCATGCTTCATCTCGTCGATTGACTCATGGTATTCAATATCGTTAAGGCGCATCAGTCCCCAATTTTTGAACATCCGCGCATGCAAAAAGTACTGGTTAATGGCAACCAGCTCATTTCCAAGCAGTTTATTTAAATAACTTATGATTTTAGCATCGCCCTTCATCTTGCTTCCTCCGCTTCCGGTTACTCAAATCGTAGATGCACAATCTGGGAAGTCAAAAAAGCATGACAAATTGCAGGGAATAATCAGGCAATCTCTTTATAAAGGGGCGCGTTAGGGAGCTCTTCAATCATAATGTCATGCGCCTGGCGCAGGCATTTGCCGCACTGTTTGCCCACAGGAAGGATCTGGCGCAGCTGCTGGATAGATTTTGGCTGATAGCGGCGAACCGCCTCGCGGAGCGTTTTATCACTGATGGCATTACACAGGCAGACGTACATAATATTCATCCGGTACACTAAACGATCAAATTGTAAATGAGAATCGTTTTTATTTCAACTGATACGTTTTCCTCTCCGTTATGACAAATGATGTTTCAATACCGCTGAATTTCAGCCATAAAAAAAGAGCACCGAAGTGCTCTTTTTATCAGCAAGCAGAGCGAACTCTGCCGTTATCTACAATTAAGCGATAACTTTAGCAACAACGCCCGCGCCAACGGTACGGCCGCCTTCACGGATTGCGAAACGCAGACCGTCGTCCATTGCGATTGGGTGGATCAGGG
>NZ_DALZCD010000394.1:0-2823 GCF_031978025.1 Erwinia sp. | reverse complement strand
CCTCACCGCCATATTCAAGAGAAAGCCTGAACTCACGTTCAGGCTTTTTTTTATGGTTGAATCAGTTATTGGTGACCCTCTCAAGCTGCCACAGCTCGCCAAGCCGATAATCCCATATTCTGGGAGAAAATATTATTTTCCCTCTTTCTGGCGTAAAGGTTATTTCGCTAAACCAAATCTTCTCTTTATGCATAAAGAAATCCACCCGGCAGTAATCAATCTCCTCCGAGAGCGATTCAGCCAGCTCAAGCATTCTGGCATAGCCAGCGGGCCGGGGAATATCACGCGGGTTATTGCTTTGCCCCATAGTAAATGGCTGCAAACGCCAGCATCGGTCATAAATGTTGGTCAGATTATTTCCGGCGGCATCCGTAAAATCCACTTCTGTAAATTTTGCTTTCTGATGAAAGCAGTGCACGCGGTAAAGCTCCGGCGTGATATTTGGATCGGTATCTGCAAAAATATCTATATATTCTTCAGCGAGGATCAGCGGAGGAATAGCTTTATACTGCCATTCCAGCGAAACATAGTAAAAATTACGATTGAGAAAGAAATCGAGCTTTTTATTACAGCGAGCTATTGCCGCCGCATCTTTGCCGAACACCTTCTGACAGCTTCCACTATCGTGGTTGCATTTCAGTACGAATTTTTCGGGGAGCGTTGCGTAATCAATATCCGCTGTACGCGACCATACACCGAGTAAGGGGATCAGGTATTCTTCGCCGATTTTCTGCGTCACATAGTCACGGGCCAGGTATTTGTCCGCCAGTTGCGTATAGAGATCGTTCCTGGTATAGAGCATACGGTGGATAATTTTTTCATTGAGCGATTCAGGATAGCGGAAAAGATTCGCCCCACAGTGCCTTTTGCGGTGAGTCGTTAACAGATATTTTTCTTCCCGCTGCAAAAAATGGCGTAGTACTTTACCCTGGTGCTCAATTTTCTTTAAAAAGTACACTTCCCGGCTCCTTATCCACAACGAATTCCGATGCGTTAATAAATGAAACAGCCTAATCATCATTTTTCAGCAGAGATATAAACCCGAATTAAACAAGGTAAATAAAAAAACACCATTACTTTTCAGTAACAGTGTTTTTATATAATAATTTATTTTTAATAAAAACTATTTAATTTCCATCGCGGATTTCATGGTATAGAACAGATCGGTCTGATCGGTCAGCCCCACTATATTGGCAGCATGCGGCCCATAAGCGGCAATACGTAGCTGCGTGCCGGTATGTTCCTGCGACTCCTCTTCCGAATTACCGTAGCTGATGGTCATCAGGCCGCCCTCTTTCGTTTGCAGCGTTTGCGTCAGACCAGGCGCCTTAGTGTCATTGGGAATGATCTGGCTGGAGTGGGCATGATCCGCCGTGACAATGACCAGCGTGTTGCCGTCTTTACGCGCAAATGCTAACGCTTTCTGTACGGCCTCATCCAGATCCACCGTTTCGCCAATCTGGCCGCAAGGGTTTGCAGCATGATCCTGTTTATCAATGGACGCGCCTTCAACCTGCAGGAAGAAGCCGTTCTGATTTTTATTCAGCAGCTGAATAGCTTTATCGGTCATCTGCGCCAGCGTTGGCGTAGAGGCAGGACGCTCATTATTCACTTCGCAACTGACAGGTTTACCTTCGAGGTTGCCGCGCAGGGTGGCTTTCGGCCCCTTCCAGCGCACGGGCATATTGCCCTCCGCGAACAGGCCCAGTACTGGCTTATCCTGCGTGGCTTCGTTCACAGCGTTCATGCTGTCGAGATTGTTGACCAGCTGATAACCGCGCAGCTTCGCCTGCTCGCTCAGTGTTTTTCCTTGCCACTCGCCAGCTCTGGCACTTTCGGAGAAGGTTTTAGCGCCGCCGCCGAAAGCAACGTCAACACGAGTGTTCAACAGCTGTTCGGCAATTGACCCTTTCCCGCCCTTCTCCAACGCGTTGTCTGCGCAGAGTTCGCTGGTTTTCACCGGGCCGTAGCATTTGCGAGAGGTCACATGCGCCATCTGGGCTGCGGGCGTGGCATCTTCCAGCTCTGCGGTAGAGACGTTACCGGTCGCTTTACCTGCCGCCTTTGCTATTTCCATGATGGTCTGATGATCTTTACCCTTTACGTCCACCCCGATCGCCCCGTTATAGGATTTTACACCGGTACTCCAGGCCGTGGCTGAAGCGGCTGAATCCGTGACGTAATCAGGCTTATGTGTTTTTTTATCCAGCGAGTAGTGCGTATACTGGCCGGTCAGCGGCAGCGCGTCGATCCCTTTAAAAAAACCGCCTGCGCCCTCAGCGTAGTTGCGCGCGGCGGTAATCTCGGAGTCGCCCATCCCGTCACCGATTAGCAGGATAACGTTTTTAGCGGTATTGCCGTTCAGCGAAGCTTTCAGGGCCTCGGTCTGATCCTCGCTCAAACGGCGGGCGCCGCCAGGCTGGGTAATATCACCCTGTGCAGCGCGCTGATAATCGGCAGCCTGGACACAAAGCGTGGTGGATAACAGCGTGGCGGTAAGGGAAAGCGTAAACAGGCTTTTTTTCATCGGACGGCTCCATAAGAAAACGTTGCTAAAAATTTCAGGAGCTTAGTTTGCGACACAACCGTGACGCTTTTGTGTCAGCTGCATGGCAGCTTGATGACGGCGCCAGCACGACACCTGATTAGCGTTAAGTCCGGCCCGCTCACCGCTTAAGCTGCCAGAATAAAAAGGAAAAATTCTTCTTGACCCGCCGCACCGGACTCCCTATAGTAGCGCCCCGTCGCCCGAGAGGGTGATGAAGTTTACAATATGGTGAGGTGTCCGAGTGGCTGAAGGAGCACGCCTGGAAAGTGTGTATA
>NZ_DALZCD010000393.1:0-2837 GCF_031978025.1 Erwinia sp. | reverse complement strand
GATTACAGAGACAGGATGTCTCTTTTTTACTTTATTACAGGCTGAGGGGTAACAGGATACGCACCAGGAAGTGACTCTGTCTTGATTTGGCTACAGAGTGCATGCCGCGAGAGGTAATAGCCGTATCTTCTTATGGAAAAGAGAAAAGAGGACAGGCGTAGCGTTTCGCTAACCAAAGAGAATAAAAGAACACCTCCTTTCGTAACATTGTGGCACTATTATGTCGACAATCGCTTACGGTCAACCACTGCCCACCTGCATGGCAACATTTAAGAACAGAATAGCAAACGCAGCAACGGCTTTAAACATAGCTGCCTAAATAATAACCCAGCTAAATAATTTCCCTCTGCAACCTCAAGTAACCCATATTCTTTTAGCAACTTTCCGATAATGTTCAATACTGTCGTTAGTTAAATGCAGTAGCTCATCGTACCTGCCAGTAATGGCATACCAACCTTTTCTTTCAGGTATTACACAGCGTGTAATGCTTACTCAACCGTCGCGCTTTCTGACAAGGAGTATGCAGACTTTTTTCATCAGCGCCGCCTTCGACAAGTGCCACATTAATAATGACACGCCGACCGAATGGCCTGGCCCTCCAAATGTTAAACAATATTTTAAAACCGCTAACAGGATTGGCTTCTGCAGCAACAGCCAGGCGAGCCGGTACTCTTCCGACTGATAGCAGAAGACGGGCATCAACACGCTTTCGGCACGCCTTGCCACCGTCACGTCCTACGCCGGTGCTGAGTTATACAGGCTACGCCATCGCCTGGCTCATCAGCCCAAACGTCTGCATATCCTGCGGCTGCCAGGCGCTACCTTTATGCATTATGACGGGCTCATCCACCTGCACCATGCCCAGCGTAGCCAGCCAGTTGCCCAGCCCGCAGGTGCTGTCGGTATCGATACGTACAAAAGCCCCCTCTCTGGCCACGAGCAATTCGCTCACCAATATTTTCGCCTGGGATACATCGCTGCAGATAATGGGGCCGATGGTAAAACCGTGCCCAAAACGACGCAGACAGGCGAACCCCGCAGGCTGTCCCTGCTCTTCCAGCACCAGAAAGCGTTCCGCGCGGTCAAAAAGCGCGGCGAGCAGCGCCGGACGGTACAGTCCGTGCGCCCTGCTTTCCAACTCGCATAGCTGTGTTAACTCTTCGCGGCGGGCGGGCCGTAATGTCTGCGCTGTCCGTGGCGAAACACGTTCGCCTGCTGCCAGATGGCGACACTGATACTGCGCGATTGTTCCCGTGGCCACGAAACCCAGCTTTTCATACAGTCCCCGGCCCATTTCGGTGGCGTGCAGGCGCAGCTGACGGCCTTCCAGTGCAGCCATCGCCGCCTGCATAAGCTGTTTACCAATGCCTTTCCCCTGCGCGCGCTCGGCAACGATCACCAGGCCGATGGTAGCGTAATCCCCCCAACACCAGTAAAGCGTGGTGCCGACGGGCTTATCATTTTCCAGCGCCACTACGCCCTGGCCCAACGCCAGCGCCTGCTGCCAGTCTTCACGACGGTGCGGCCATTGCAGCCGCTGCGTCAGGCCGTAAGCGGCATCAAGATGCTGTTCGTTCATGGTGATTATTTTCATGCTGCTCTCCTTATTTATCCTGTCCGGCTTATCGTCTGGTCTGGCCTGACCGAACGGCGTGGCGCGAGCCGTGTGGAGCAGGTGACTCAGCCTGCTGCCAGCCCTCCTGCCCATACCTGCTATAGTTTTCTTTTTAACCAAAAAAAGTGAGGGGCCATGGACAAGCTTAGCTGGAACAGGGTGGATGACTTTTTTGTTGATACGCTTGTTGAGCAGGATGAGGCTTTGTTGGCTGCCCTGGCCGCCAACCGCGAAGCGAACCTGCCCGCTATTGATGTTTCGCCCAATCAGGGCAAGCTGCTGCATATCTATGCCCGCATGATGGGCGCCAGCCGTATTCTGGAAATCGGTACGCTTGGCGGCTACAGCACGATTTGGCTGGCCAGAGCGCTGCCCGAAGAAGGCAAGGTTATCACGCTGGAGTTTGAGCCGCACCATGCTGAAATTGCAGCGAAAAATATCCGCCATGCCGGGCTGGAAAATCGCGTCACCCTCCTGGTTGGCCCGGCGTTGGACAGTTTGCCGAAGCTGGCGTCCTCCGCCCCTTTCGATCTGATATTTATTGATGCAGATAAGCGAAACAATCCCGCTTATCTGGAGTGGGCCTTAAAGTACTCCCGCAAAGGCACCGTGATTATTGGCGATAATGTGGTGCGAGAGGGTCGGGTTGCTGATCAGGGTATTGAGGATGAGCATGTGAAAGGCATCAGGCAGTTTCTGGAAATGCAGGGCCAAGAGAAAAGATTGACCGTCACCGCCGTGCAGACCGTCGGCAGTAAAGGCTGGGATGGCTTTTCGATTGCCATTGTTAATTAGCGAAGCGTGAGCAATCTCTCTTTTATCTGCAGCCGCAACGGAGGGTGCCGCTCCGACTGCATTTTACTAAATCTGAAAATCCAGTACCGGTTCCGCCGCCTCGTGAGTGGCAAGCGCTTTCCGTTTTATCTCTTCCAGAGACAGGTTGGCGTTACATAGCTCCAGAAATTGCCAGACGTAATTACGCTGCAGCTGCCCGCGCTTCAGGCCAAGCCAGACGGTATTGGATTCAAACAGGTGTCTGGCTTCCAGCCGGGTTAGCGAAGCCTGCGCATCCAGCTGGCAGGCCTGATCCGCCAGGATGCCAACCCCTAACCCAAGCTCGACATAGGTTTTCACCACGTCGGAATCCTGCGCGCTGAGCACAATATCGGGCGTTAACCCGGCAGCATGAAAAGCCCGGTCAACGCGGGAACGGCCGGTAATG
>NZ_DALZCD010000392.1:0-2876 GCF_031978025.1 Erwinia sp. | reverse complement strand
TATCCGCTCGCTGAACATCAAAACCCCCGGCGCCGACCAGCTGATCATGAACCTTTCCGGCGGTAATCAGCAAAAAGCCATTCTGGGCCGCTGGCTGTCGGAAGAGATGAAAGTGATCCTGCTGGATGAGCCCACACGAGGCATCGACGTCGGCGCAAAAAATGAAATTTATCGTTTGATCTATGCGCTGGCGGAAGAGGGCATTGCCGTGCTCTTCGCCTCCAGCGATTTACCGGAAGTGATGGGGCTGGCCGATCGCATTCTCGTGATGCGTGAAGGCGCCATCGCGGGCGAGCTAAGCCATCAGGAAGCCACTGAAGCCCTGACGCTGGGGCTTGCCATGCCGAAAACCACGCAGCGCGTAGCCTGACTTAAGGAGTCAATCATGTCTTTAACTACCTCTTCCGCCACGCCGCCAACGCAGCGTGTCAATCTGAGCCGCATCTGGGATAATTTCGGGATGCTGGTCGTCTTTGCCGTACTCTTTATTGGCTGTACGATTTTTGTGCCTAACTTCGGCACCCTGATCAATATGAAAGGGTTGGGTCTGGCGATGTCGATGTCCGGCATGGTCGCCTGCGGCATGTTATTTTGTTTGGCATCGGGCGACTTCGATCTTTCGGTCGCCTCGGTCATCGCCTGCGCTGGCGTCACTGCAGCCGTGGTTATCAACATGACCGAAAGCCTGTGGATCGGCATCGCGGCCGGTTTGCTGCTGGGGGTGCTCTGTGGGTTTGTTAACGGCTTCGTCATTGCCAAACTCAAAATCAACGCGCTGATTACCACGCTGGCGACGATGCAAATCGTGCGCGGTCTGGCCTATATTTTCTCAGACGGTAAAGCGGTCGGCATTGAAGACGAGCGTTTCTTCGCGCTGGGCTATGCAAGCTGGCTGGGCGTGCCGGCACCGGTCTGGCTGACCATTGGCACGCTGATTGTGTTTGGTTTTCTGCTGAACAAAACCACCTTTGGCCGCAACACGCTGGCTATCGGCGGTAACGAAGAAGCGGCTCGCCTGGCGGGCGTCCCGGTGGTGCGGACGCGTATCATCATTTTTATCCTGTCCGGACTGGTTTCTGCCGCTGCAGGCATTATTCTTGCCTCACGCATGACCAGCGGCCAGCCTATGACTTCTCTGGGCTACGAGCTGATTGTTATCTCTGCCTGCGTGCTGGGTGGCGTCTCGCTCAAGGGCGGTATCGGCAAAATCTCTTACGTGGTTGCGGGCGTACTGATTTTGGGTACGGTGGAAAATGCAATGAACCTGCTTAATATTTCCCCTTTCTCGCAGTATGTCGTACGCGGCCTGATCTTACTGGCAGCGGTGATTTTCGACCGTTACAAACAAAAAGCCAAAACGGCCTGAGGAGGCGTTATGTATCATCGTCTGGCGCCGGTGGCGCAATCCAATCCGCTACTGCCTGGCTACCCTTTTAACGCCTGGCTGGTGGCAGGCCTGACGCCGATTAGCGCGGGCGATCCGCTCGACTTCTTTATCGACCGGCCCTCCGGCATGAAAGGCTATATTATTAACCTGACGATCAGGGGGCGGGGCCAGGTCTTTAGTGGCGAAGAGGCGTTTGAGTGTGAGCCGGGCGACCTGCTGCTGTTTCAGCCAAAAACCTCCCACTATTATGGCCGTTCGCCGGAGAGTGACTGCTGGCATCATCGGTGGATCTACTTTCGCCCGCGTGCCTACTGGAGCAGCTGGCTGGCCTGGCAGGATGAAAAGCGCGGTGTCGGTAGGTTGAGACTTCCCGAACGGCTGTGGGGCGAGTTTGAGCGGCTTTTTACCACCATTGAACAAACGCACACCTCCGGCAAACGTTTTGCGGAAGAGCTGGCGATGAACCTGCTGGAAAGACTGCTGCTGCGGGCGGTGGAAGAGGATCCACGCAGTCATCAGCAGATCCGTGACCCACGTATTATTGAAGCCTGCCAGTACGTGACGAATAACCTGGCGGGCGAGCTGAAAATTGACGAGGTAGCCAACCACGTTTGCCTCTCGCCGTCGCGGCTGGCGCACTTGTTCCGGGAGCAGATGGGGATCAATCTACTGCGCTGGCGAGAGGATCAGCGAATTATTCGCGCCAGGCTGCTGTTGCAGACGACTCAGGAGCCTATTGCTACGGTAGGTAGGATTGTGGGCTACGACGATCAGCTCTATTTTTCCCGCGTTTTTCGTAAGCGCGTCGGCGTCAGCCCCAGCGATTTCCGTCGCCGCTCGCTGGACGCCGATACGCTGGTCACGCGCGAAAGTTGGGATCTGCTGAGCGCCAGCCAGTAACTTTCTTATAACATTCAGCGCAATCCGGCTTGTCCTTGCCCGAGTGATAGTCTTAAATCATTCGGGTAAGCGACAAGAGGAATTGCTATGAACGACACTATTCGCGTTGGCCTGGTTGGCTACGGTTTTGCCAGTAAAACGTTTCACGCGCCGTTAATCAGCGGCACTTCCGGCATGGAACTGGCCGCCGTGTCGAGCAGCGACGCCGCCAAGGTGCACGCCGATTGGCCTACCGCCACGGTGGTGGCCGAACCGCAGGCGCTGTTCGATGACCCTTCTATCGGGCTGATTGTTATCCCCACGCCTAATGATACCCATTTCCCGCTGGCGAAAGCCGCGCTCAACGCGGGCAAGCATGTGGTAGTAGACAAACCTTTTACCGTGACGTTGTCACAGGCTCGCGAGCTGGAAGCACTGGCGACGGCTAAGGGTTTGCTGCTGTCCGTCTTTCATAACCGCCGCTGGGACAGTGACTTTCTGACGCTGAAAACGCTGCTGTCGGAAGGGACGCTGGGCGAAGTACGCTATTTTGAAACCCATTTCGATCGTTTCCGGCCGGAAGTGCGCAACCGCTGGCGTGAACAGAAGG
>NZ_DALZCD010000391.1:0-2878 GCF_031978025.1 Erwinia sp. | reverse complement strand
GCAATTTGCAAATCTTTAACCGTGGCGATGCTGCCCTGGTTAGTTAATACGCCTACGGTAATAATTTTCCCGCTCTGGGCTTGTAAAATGCCGCTATTAATCAGGCCGTCGCGCCCCCGAACCTCAACCGAAAGGTGACCGTCTTCACTAATTGTTTCGCCAGTATTTTTCAGCTTGTTACTAACGATATTGATATTATTGCCATAAAGTGCACCGCTATTGTCGAGTGTCTCATTCAGAAACAGCCCGAGCGCGCCCGTCTGCGCATTCATATTGCCTTGATTGCGCAATGTCTTCCCGGTCAGTGAAATGGCGCTGCCTGCCTGAATCGTCCCGCTGTTAACGGCATCGCTGTCGCCGTTAAGGGTCAGCGTAATGTTGCCTGACGTGGCAATCATGCTGCCTGAATTATCCATTGAGCCCAGGTTAGCCGTAATATTTTCACCCTGAACCACACCACTGCTTTTCAAACCGGCAAGGTTCAGTGCAACATCTTTTGCAGCGTTAATTTTTCCTTTGTTATCCAGGCTACTGGCCTTCACGCCGATAGCGCCGCTGGCCTGCACGGTACCGCTGTTAGCCAACTCGTTTTTAACCTGTAGCGAGATATCACCATCTTCAGAGATAATAATGCCCTGGTTGCCGATTTTATCGGCAGCGACGGCAAGCTGACCTGCATAAAGACCGCCCTCATTCTCAAGCGTGCCTACGGTCAGTTTAAACCTGTCGTTGGTCGTAAAAATACCGCTGTTTTTCAGCCGCTGTCCGTGGAATTCAATCGAGCCGTTCGCCTCTACGGAGCCATTATTGACCAGAGCATCCGTCAGGTTAAAGATCAGGCTACCTTTACGCGTAGCCATAATTCCCCGGTTGTTTTCTAACGTTCCGGCTGTTACCGCGATATTGCCCGCGGTACTGACAATATTGGCATCCGAGATTACCGTAGCATTAGTCAGCACGGTCGACCCGACTTTGACGACAAATTTTCCTTTATTAAAGGTAACCTGAGCGCCCGCGATCTGATTGCCGCTGTTGTCGATAGCATAAAGCGTGCCGCTGATGACGTAGCGATCCGCTACGTTAATGTGAATAGCAGGGACAGCGCTGTTTGTTTTGGCACCGTTCTGCGCCAGCAGATTAGCCGCACTTTGTAATAATGAATTTGCCTGAATGCGGATAGAGCCGGTTTTGGATACCACGTCCGCATTAATATTCAGCGTGGCCAGTGCGGTAAGAATAACGTCATAATGGGCGCTAAGGCCGCCCACGCCTGCCTGCTTGTTTAGCGTAATACTGTTGCCTGCCAGCTTGACGCTCTCGTTCTTACTGACAACAGCGGCCAGACCAATATCGCCATCCGCGGTAATTTCAATGGTGTTACTGCCCACTATACTGCCCTGATGCGTCACGCCAGCTCCGCTTTCGGTACTGATTAATTGAATCCTGTTTCCATACATAGAACCCAGCTGCGTCCCGCTTATGGCAATTTTAGGCGTGTCGCTGCCCGTACGGCTGCGTACAGAGTGGGTTCTGGACGAAGTGTCATAATTATTCAGGCCCGCCACAATTTTAATATCAGCATTACCGGCTATTTCACCCGACAGCGTTGCGCTACGACTGACGATATCAAAATAGCTCAGCCCTTCCGTGTTAATGCCTGCTCCTTCGACAGAAATATTGCCACGCTCAACAGCCAGCTGGACATTGCCATTCGGATCGACGTTCACTTTCCCCGTACTCAACGTCAGGTTGCTGGTATTAACGGTGGAAACGCCGTTAACCGTAATCCCCCGCTCGTTTGTCACAATCAAATCCGCCGTTCGACCAAAAACCTCCATCGATCCGGCAAGACGACTGCCGTTAGCGCCAGTAACCTCATTCAGAATGACGCGAGCCTCCGAGGAAAGCTGAGCGTTTTTGATAGCATAGCCGCCTGTCTGCGTCACACCATCCTGCATACTATTATTGAAAATAACGCCCTGCTGATTAACGTTAAAATCAGCATACTTATTATGGGAGACGCCACTGTTATTGGGGTCGTTAATATTGATGAGCGGCGTGCCGTTTGCCGCACTGGAAACATTAAGTCGCTGTGGATCATTTGTATCTACCGCGATATCGGCCAGCACCGTACAAGGAAACATTGTTGCCATTGCCAACACAATTGGCTTGACGCGAAAGTGATATTTACGCTTTTTAAAAAATGTCATATTTTTATTTTTCATTTTTTTATTCCCCAAATAGTTAGTATTAAAAGCCCGCATTTAGGCTGAAATATAAGGTAAAGTTATCAATTTCTGAGTTTTTGAGAGAAGCGGGTTTGGTAACAGGCCAGCCGCCAGAAAATGAGCCGGAAAAATCTTTTCCATTTAGTTTTATGCCAGTAGCAGCACCGCTCATATAATCGTGCATACAGGTATTAGCGACTGCCGCACAATTTCTGCGCGCCATACCTATGTCAAAACCTACAAAAGGTGAAAGCGTATTGATCCTGGCGTAATTTATCTGTACAGGTACCTTAAGCGTGTTCGATAGCCATAATGCTCGCTCAGCCGCAACGCTATTTTCTTTATAACCCCGGACGGTAAACTCATCCCCCAGGTTATAACTTGCATCGCTGACCAGCCTGTCATGAGTAAATTGAAAACCACTGTTCAGTTCGTAATCCAACCCGGTTTTTCCACCTGAAGAGGTCGCCAGTCTCCGGTTCCAACTCAGCGTACCGTTATACTTTTTATAATCCAGATCAAACCCATTCAGGTCACGGTCTTCCTTCCAGGCGGCTCCAAACCAGGGAAGACCGGCAGTCATACTAAAGTCAGCATAACCCCAGCCCCCGTACAAGCTTCCTACCCAGGTCAATCCGCCCGCAATACTG
>NZ_DALZCD010000390.1:0-2922 GCF_031978025.1 Erwinia sp. | reverse complement strand
TGCTGCACCTCGCGTAACTGGCGCGGCATCACGCGTGTCGGCGCAGTTTCCATGGATGACCGGCTACAACCTTCAGCAAACGCTGTTGACCACGGCAGACTATCATAGCGATGCCGTGGCGGGTGTCAGTCAGGATACCGCTAATGGTCGTCCTTACAACAACACCTTTGGCTGGGGAAACGTCAACGTTAATAAAGCGTTGCAAGGCCCGGGCATGTTTTATGGCAATGATTTTACCGCCGCGCTGACCTACGGTAACTACGTGTTCGGCAACGATATCAGCGGTAACGGTGGCCTGATCGTCAGCGGCGCCAGCAACGCGGGCGGCAGCCTGACGCTGACCGGTAATAACACCTACACCGGCGGCACGCGTGTAGAAAGTAACAGCCTGTATATCGACGGCAGCGTCGCCAGTGATGTCCGCGTAACGGGTAGCGGGCTGCTGGCAGGAACGGGCAAAATCAATGGCAATTTGAGTAACCAGGGCACGGTAGTTACCACTTCCGCTGGCGCGCTGCGTGTTGTCGGCAGCTATCAGCAAAGCGCTGACGGCACGCTGCGAATAACGCTTTCTCAGCCACTGACGGTAGCCGGCCCGGCGACGCTTAACGGCGCGCTTCAGGTCACCCTGCCTTCCGATACCTATATTGTGCAGACTAACGAAGCGTTGCTGCAAAGCGGCCAGGGAATTAACGGGCAGTTCGCCAGCGTGGATACCGGCGTATTCCTGAAGGGCACGGTAACTTACGGCACCAACAACGTTACCGGCCATTTTCAACGGGTCAATACCGTCCGCGCTGCTCAGGCTGCGGGACTTACCGGCGCGGCGACGCTGCAAAGCGCTGCTAACGTCGAGCGAGCATTACAGGTAGCAGACAGGCTGTCGACGCAGGCGGGTGCGCAGCAAAGCGAACTGTTGCAGGATGCGGCGGCTTTCCAACGTATCGGCAGCGGCGCGGCGGCTGAAGCGGTATTGGATTCGCTTTCCGGGCAGGCGCATGCCAGCGGCAATGCCATTCTTTTTAACAGTCTGGATTACCAGAACCAGCTGCTGAATAACCGCCTCGATCCCGCACGGCAAAAAACGTACGGCATGTGGGCGGAAACCGGCACGCTGCACGGTGATTTGCAGCAGGATGGCTATCTTGGCAGCCACTACCGCATCAATACCACGGCTATCGGCGTGGACAGCAGTTTCGACGTGCCGGGGTTAAGAGTGGGGGCAGCCGTTACCGACAGTGAAATCCGGGCCAGCTACGAGGACACCGGCGGCAACAGCACTAACAGTTTGCAGGGCTTCATGCTTTACGGTCAGTATGCCGTCACGCCCGAATGGTTCTGGCAGGGTAACCTCAGTTATCAACATGGCGAGACCGATTTGGATCGCGTGCTGTTGCTGAACGGTGTGCGCTCATCCTCTTCGGAAACCAGCAATGACAGCTGGCAGGCGCTGGTCAAAACCGGCTATCGCTGGTCACTGAACGACAGGCTGACGCTGCAACCCTATGTTGGCATGAAGCTGAGCCAGCTCTACACCGGCGGCTTTGACGACGAAGGCGGCGCGCTGGGCCTGGAGGGCGACAGCGCTCGCTATAGCCGTACCGTCGGCCTGACCGGTCTTAACCTGAGCGCGCCTCTGGTTGAGGTCGATCAATGGTGGTCGCTGCTCTCCGTCTATGGCGAGCATCAACACGCCTTTACCAATCCGTCTCTGGGCGTGAACGCCCGGTGGTCAGGCACGGGAGCGGAAGGCGAGAGCTTCTCCATTCCGGGTATGACGTTGGACAGAGATTCGCAGTGGTACGGTATGCGGCTGGACGTAGGCAAAGCGAAAGATGCGCGTCTGTTCCTGCGAGTGGACAAGCACGTGGCGGAGAAAGGCGACGAATCTGTTTTCCGTGGCGGTGTGGATATTGCGTTTTAATCGTCGGAAATGACCTTTTTAAAAGCTGGCCTTGGTGCCAGCTTTTTTTTGCCCGGCGTTAAGAGCCCCATGTTCAAACGGCGGCTGGCGACCGTAAAATTATTGACAGGTATGAAGCTGGGAAATATTAAAGGCGCAGTGATTTAAAAAAAAAGCCATAGAGAAATAATCCGCAACGAATAGGTTAAAAAAGTACGATAAGTTTATTTAAAGGTAAAAATAAAGAGTAATTTAAATAATCGCGGGCGAATGATAAGAAAGTAGAGTCAGGGCTGTCAGGAAAGTTTTTATGGGTGATTTCCGATTAAATATCATAGTCTTATTTTTTGTCACGGTAGAGTGTTTTACTTTTTACTGGCATATTTTTTTTGCGATATTTGCCTTTATTTTCGCGTTATTTAATAAATCAGCCTGATAAAATAATTTTTCGGGCGGTTTAAGGTAACTGATTCATTGGCTGATCACTGTTAAAAATCGCTATTTAAACTATTAAAGATGTCCATGGATGAAGCGAAACGTTGGCTGGCCGGGTAAACGCGGCCCGCTGCCTGCGCAATTTTTTACCGCTTTGCCGCCGCGCCTTTTTTTCCCGACAGTGATGCGGCAAACACTGACCAACGTGAACAGAAGCGCCAGCAGGAAAGGGAGCGCATGCTAAAACAGCAAACGGCACGTGCAGGGGGTTGGGCGGGAATATCGTCTTTCCGGCACGGGCAGTGACGTCGGGGCTGGGCGGCGATATCACCGTGCAGGGCAGCCAGCGCCAGGCCGGTAAAGATATGCTGCTGAGTGAAGCTGCTGTCGGCGGAAGAAAGCAGCATGCGCACCACCAACAGCAGCAAAGGCGGCAGCGTGGGCGTGGGCATCACCGCCGGTTCGGGCGGCACCGGCGGTCGGTGACCGAGCAGACAGGTATTTTCGCCGGTAAAGGCGGCTCCGGCCTCCCGGCGGGCGGCCATATGCAGTATGCCTGGCCGCAAAACGCCTTTACATCCGTA
>NZ_DALZCD010000389.1:0-2940 GCF_031978025.1 Erwinia sp. | reverse complement strand
GGGCTCCTTTGGCGGCCTGCTTGGCGCAGCGGTATTCCCCGTAGGGATTATCCTGACCGTGCTGGCCGGTGGCGAACTGCTGACCGGTAATATGATGACGATGCCGATTGCATGGTTTGCTCGTCAGGTCAGTGGTTTTAGCGTGGTACGTAACTGGTTCTGGGTAACAATTGCCAACTTTATCGGCAGTATTGCCGTAGCGTGGTTTTTCGGCCATGTGCTCGGCATGACCGAGGGTGACTACCTTAAAAAGACCGTCGCCATCGCTTCAGCCAAAGTTCATGCCGACTTTATGCATTCTTTCATTTCCGGTATCGGCTGTAACTGGCTGGTGTGCCTGGCAACCTGGATGGCGTTCGCCAGTAAAGATATGGTCGGGAAAATTTTCGGCATGTGGTTCCCGGTCATGGCATTCGTCGCGATTGGCTTCCAGCACGTGGTGGCCAATATGTTTATCATTCCAGCCGCGATTTTTGCCGGTCAGCTGACCTGGGCCGACTACCTGCCTAATTTTGCCGCCGTGTTTCTGGGTAATACGGTCGGCGGCGCGGTCTTTGTGGGTCTGGCTTACTACATCGCTTATCGCCCGCAGAATCAGTCTGCCGCTACGCCACAGTAAAACATTCTTCCCTCTGCCAAACGGCAGAGGGAAATGCCCTCTCCCCCCGCTGTCGATTATCTGCTCAGATTAGTCTTGCCTGTTAGTTGTTCGAACAATAAATTCCTGTAATATATGTCCGTTACATATCAACGCAAAAAGGATATTGCACAATGAAAAAGGAATGGCTAACGCCGGAAGAACTGGCACAGGAAACAGGCTTCAGCCGCCAGACTATCAATAAATGGGTTAAAAAAGAGCAGTGGACAACCGTACCCAAACCCGGCGTACAGGGCGGGAAGGCCCGCATGATCCATATTGATGAGAATGTAAGAAATTTCCTGAAATCCACCCGCCACGTTGCCGAACCGACCGCCACCTATCGCGTCACGCAAAACTCTCTTCCGGCTCTGCTAATGACTTCCATTCAGCAAATGAACAGTGACGAACAAGAGAAGCTTTATGCATTACTGTTACGCGAAGGCGTTCAGGGTATGCTGCAACGGCTGGATATTTCTCAGGTTGAGAAATAGTTTTTCACGCTCCGTGAGCAGATTTTACGTTGAAGAAAGAACCGGCTGATGCCGGTTCTTTTTTTAGGGGGAAGGATTAAGCCTGGGCTTCGCGAGCCGCGATCCAGCTCAGCGCTTTTTCAATACGCGCTACGCTGCGCGACTGGCCAATTGCTTCAACCGTCACGTCCAGCGCGGGTGACTGGCCTGCGCCGGTAACGGCAACGCGCAGCGGCATGCCGACTTTGCCCATGCCGACTTCCAGCTCTTCAGCCGCAGACTGAATAGCCTGATGCACGTTTTCCGCATTCCATACGCTGATGGCAGCCAGTTTGTCACGCACGACTTCCAGCGGCTGACGGGCCACGGGACGCAGATGTTTTTTCGCCGCATCTGCATCAAATTCTGCAAAGTCTTCGTAGAAATAGCGGCAGGAAGCGGCCATCTCTTTCAGCGTTTTGCAGCGATCGCCAAGCAGGCGTACCAGTTGGGCCAGCTCAGGGCCGGTGCGGGTATCGATCTTTTCCTGCTCAATATGCCATTGCAAATGCGTCGCCACATACTCCGGCGCCAGCGTGGTGATGTAATGATGGTTCAGCCACTGCAGCTTTTCCGTGTTAAAGGCGCTGGCAGATTTGCTGACCGCATCCAGATCGAACAGCTGTTTCATCTCTTCAATACTGAAGATTTCCTGATCGCCATGCGACCACCCCAGACGAACCAGATAGTTAAGCAACGCTTCCGGCAAATAGCCGTCGTCGCGGTACTGCATTACGCCTACTGCGCCGTGACGTTTGGAAAGCTTTTTGCCGTCGTCGCCCAGGATCATGGAAACATGCGCGTAAACCGGCACGTGCGCGCCAATTGCTTTCAGGATATTGATCTGGCGAGGCGTATTGTTGATATGATCTTCGCCACGAATAACGTGAGTGATTTCCATATCCCAGTCATCGATCACCACGCAGAAGTTGTAGGTCGGCGAGCCATCGGTACGGCGGATGATCAGATCGTCCAGCTCCTGATTGCTGAATTCGATTGGGCCACGGATCTGGTCATCAAAAATCACCGAGCCTTCCTGTGGATTGCGAAAGCGCACTACACAAGGTTCGTCATCGGCATGATGTTCGTGGCTGTCGCGGCAGTGGCCGTCGTAGCGTGGCTTTTCATTGTTTGCCATCTGCGTTTCGCGCAGCGCTTCCAGACGTTCTCTGGAGCAGTAGCATTTATACGCTGAACCCGCTTCCAGCATCTGATCGATTACCGCGTTGTAGCGATCGAAACGTTTGGTCTGATAGTACGGACCTTCATCCCAGTCCAGGTTCAGCCAGTTCATGCCGTCCATGATCGCGTCGATAGCCTGCTGGGTAGAGCGTTCCAGATCGGTATCTTCTATACGCAGCACGAATTCACCGCCCTGATTACGGGCAAACAGCCAGGAATAAAGCGCGGTACGAGCGCCGCCAACGTGCAGGTAGCCCGTCGGGCTGGGTGCGAAGCGGGTTTTGATTTTCATTAACAGCTGCCTTTTTACGCTATCAGAAGCGAGAAGCTCTGATAAATCCAGAATAAAGTGGGTAACATTCTACCATCAGAAGATGAATCCTCAACGGCAATCCCCTGCTTTCGCGCCGCCTTTGCTGCAAAAGCCCACAGCTCCCTGGTGGTTTTGCCTGAAATCGCAACATCTTGTTTAATTTTAAGACGAACGCGAATTTTCCCTCTAAAAAGCGTTGACTCATTTCGCGCGATCCCTATAATGCGACTCCACACAGCGGGGGTGATTAGCTCAGTTGGTAGAGCATCTCCTTTACACGGAGGGGGTCGGCGGTT
>NZ_DALZCD010000388.1:0-2956 GCF_031978025.1 Erwinia sp. | reverse complement strand
ACATTGGAGCCGAGATTGCCATAGTCGTAATGGCGCATATGCGTCGCCGCAATAATCACGTCTGGCTTCTCCTGCTGACGCAGCGTTTCCACCACTGCCTTCGCTTCCGTGGCCGGTTTATGAAAAGCGATGTCGGTAAAATTTTCCGGGTTGCCAATCTTAGCTGTATCGTCCGTCGTCAGCCCGATCACCGCAATTTTCAGACCCATACGGTTGAACAGCGCATAGGGCTGGAAGAGGCGCTTGCCCGTGCTTTTTTGATAGATATTGGCGGAAAGCAGCGGGAATTTCGCCCACTTCTGCTGTTGGCGCAGCACGGAGAGTGGATTATCAAACTCGTGATTGCCAATGGCCATCGCATCATAACCAATCAGGTTCATGCCGCGAAAATCGGGTTCAGCATCCTGCAGATCCGATTCCGGTACGCCGGTATTGATATCGCCGCCTGAGAGGATCAGTACCGCGCCGCCGTGTGCCTGCACATCGTAGCGGATCTGATCCATCATGGTTTTTTGTGCAGCCAGCCCATATTCATCGTGTTCGTTTTGCCAGAAGCGACCATGATGATCGTTGGTATGCAGTACGGTGAATTTATAGACTCGGTCTTTAACCCAGGCCTGTGCGGCGATGGGCGCGCTGAGTAAAGCTAAAGCCAACAGCGTCAGCGAGTTTTTTTTCAATAAAAGCACAGCGGATCTCCTTGTTTCAGCACTTATAAGGCTGTCTTCAGCAATCTACACCAGGCGCGACGAATGGCAAGCGGGGCCGTCTGCCACCGGGTGAATGGCAGGTTATCACAGCAGGCGTAACGGTAAGATGACGGGTGAATCTGTAGGGTTGCTGCGTGCGCCCCCTGTTTATCGGGATTCCGTACAACATTACGGCAGGAATGTCGCCTGCTTCCTCTGAAATAATTGCGTGGCTGGTGGCGCAAAGACAACAGGCGCCCGGCCCGGCCGTCACTTAACTGTTAAAAATAAAACGGTGCGGCTTTTTTTGGCCACCATGCCTTTTTTTCACATCTTTACCTGGATGGAGTACGCGGGACAGGCAGGTATACCATACACTTTAAGCTTACATTCGGATACATTTGCACTGGCAAGGAGAGAAGCATGCACCACACCACCCCGCTTATCACTACCATTGTCGGCGGGCTTGTGCTCGCTTTTCTCCTGGGGATGCTGGCGAACCGACTGCGCATCTCTCCACTGGTGGGATACCTGGTCGCGGGCGTGCTGGCTGGCCCCTTTACGCCCGGTTTTGTTGCTGATACCAACCTGGCCCCGGAGTTGGCAGAGCTGGGCGTGGTACTGCTGATGTTCGGCGTCGGCCTGCATTTTTCGCTGAAGGATCTGATGGCGGTTAAAGCAATCGCCATCCCCGGGGCCGTGGCGCAAATCGCCGTCGCCACGCTGCTGGGAATGATCCTTTCTTCCGTGCTGGGCTGGCCATGGATGACCGGTCTGGTCTTCGGCCTTTGTCTTTCCACGGCCAGCACCGTGGTGCTGCTGCGCGCACTGGAAGAGCGACAGCTTATCGACAGCAAGCGGGGACAAATCGCTATCGGCTGGCTGATTGTGGAAGACCTGGTGATGGTGCTGGCACTGGTGCTGCTCCCGGCTATTGCAGGCATGTTTGAACAAGGCAACGCCAGCGTAAGTATGCTGCTGATCGATTTGCTGATCACCATCGGTAAAGTCGTGGCCTTTATGGTGTTAATGATGGTGGTGGGTCGACGTGCGGTACCCTGGATCCTTGCCCGCAGCGCCGCGACCGGCTCCCGAGAGCTTTTTACCCTGGCCGTGCTGGCACTGGCGCTCGGCATCGCTTTCGGCGCGGTGGAATTTTTTGACGTTTCCTTCGCGCTCGGCGCTTTTTTCGCGGGCATGGTGCTGAACGAGTCCGAGTTGAGCCATCGTGCTGCGCACGATACGCTGCCGCTACGCGATGCCTTTGCAGTGCTTTTTTTCGTTTCCGTTGGCATGCTGTTCGACCCGATGGTTCTGCTGGACCAACCGCTGGCCGTTGCAGGCGTGCTGGCTATTATCGTGCTGGGCAAGTCGCTGGCCGCGTTGGTACTGGTGCTGCTGTTCGGCTACTCCCGCCGTACCGCGCTGACTATTTCGGTGAGCCTGGCGCAGATCGGCGAATTTGCGTTTATCCTTGCCGGATTAGGCATTTCGCTAAAGCTACTGCCTGAGGAAGGCCGCAATCTGGTGCTGGCAGGGGCTATCCTCTCCATCATGCTTAATCCGCTTCTTTTTGCGCTGCTGCAGCGTTACCTGGGTAAAAAAGAGGCCGAAGCAGAACGCTCAGCCACCGCGATGACGGAGGAAAAGCAACTCCCGGTCGATTTCTGTCATCATGCGATTATTGTTGGCTTTGGCCGTGTCGGTAGCCTGTTGGGCAGGAAACTGATAGAAAACGGCGTGCCGATTGTAGTGGTGGAGAACAGCCGTACGCGGGTGGAAGCCCTAAGAGCACAAGGGATAAGTGCCGTGTTGGGCAACGCTGCGCGTACGGAAACCATGGAGCTGGCGCGTCTGGACTGCGCTCGCTGGTTACTGCTGACTATTCCGAACGGCTTTGAGGCCGGAGAGATCGTTACCGCTGCACGGGTGAGGCGGCCATCAATTGAGATTCTGGCACGGGCGCATCATGACGAAGAAGTGAATTATATTACCGAACGCGGCGCTAATCAGGTCGTCATGGGCGAACGGGAAATTGCCAACAGCATGCTGAATATTCTGCTGGCCGAAAAGGAAAGCGCGCCGCAACCGTGTCCGCTCTGAAAAAGCGGCCTCTCTGAAAGAGGCAGCCCGTCTTATCTTTCCCAGTAGGACTCTTCCAGGCTGTCTTCGCGCTCCGGCAGCCCGCGAGTCAGGCGCGGCGAGTGCTGGTTTAACACCTGATAGCTGACACGGTTGGCATATTTACATACCTGCGCCAGAGAGGA
>NZ_DALZCD010000387.1:0-2957 GCF_031978025.1 Erwinia sp. | reverse complement strand
TTTTCCCCTGGCGCAGCAGCGCTTCGTCAATTTCGTAGTCGAGAAAGCCCCACATATAGGGCCGTTGAGCCTGGCCCCACTGGTTCAGCAGGCTTTGCTGATAGCTCTCTGCCTGCTGAAAATGATGCGGGCGCAGGAACATGCCTTCGGTCCAGACCACTTTTTCTGCTTTGTTCATAAGGCTTCCGTTTTCAGGCTGGCGTCAGTGACTGACGGCAAGGAGTCCGCTGTCGTTAGCGACGAGAGTGGCTTGCAGAAGGCTGTCCACCTGCTGCCAGACCGCGTCCGTACCGGTCGGCAGCGGCAGCGAAAGACGCCATTTTTTCCCGTCAAGCGACTGGTATTCGGCAAGCACGCCAATGTAGCGAGCCTCAGCAGGCAGCGGCCCGCTCAGGGTGTCAGTGCTTTTACCGGGCATCAGAAAGAGTTGTTCACTGTTCAGCAATGCGCCGCCCAACAGGGCACCCGTTTTGTTTTGCAGCGAATAAAAATCGGCGGACACGAAATCGGCGTCGGACCGCAGCAGCAATACGCGAACCTTAAGCGGTGCGCCGTGATTAATCTGCGAAGGATGCCTGAACGCCAGGCTGTAGTGAGAAGGTACGCTGTGCGAAGTGCAACCTGTCAGCACGCTGAGTGCTATCAGGAAAAGCGCCTGAAAACTCAGGCGCAGAACGTTTCTGTTCATCATTATTAGCTACTTAGCTACTGGATTAGTCGATCACCCAGGTTCCGCTGTTGCTGTTCTGGCAGGCTTTGCTGTCGCCATCAACCGCAACGCAGGTCTTTTTCGCCGGGGCACGAACACGTTTACGGCGGGCATCGGCCTTAAGGGTTTTATCGTAAAGGTCGCTTTTTACTACGGCACGCAGCGGCACATAGCCGATCAGCTGCTCTTCCCCGCTCTCGGCGATGGCGAACCAGTTATTTTCCACCGTGCCGAGAACGGTATAAGGCTTGCCGTTTTCCAGATGGCTGACCAGCTTGCCGCCGAAGTCAGGACGCGTCATCACCGAAGCGGCGTAAAGCGCCCGATATTCCTCGTTCACCGGGGTAAAAGAGAGCGGCGGCTGTACCGCATGACGGTAGGTCAGTTTCACGCCGTCGACGGTGCTGGAAACGAGGGTATCGTCGGTCATTGGCGGCGGTGGCGCCTTACATCCCGCTACCGTCAGAACAAAAAGCAGGCTTAATGCAATTCGAATTTTCACCCGGGTCCTCATGTTTTCTGTTTAAAAAGGCTTGTGCGAAAGTGCGGCTGAAGGCGGGTTGACCGGGTTTACAGCCGTACTCTGCTGTCGGCTGGTCGTGCCACGTTGATAAACAGCCTCTGCCGCGCCCGATTACTGCAATGGTTAATAAAACCGAAGCGCTATTATAACTCGCCCAACAGGGTATAACGCCTGGTTAGCGGGTTAATTATTAAGCAAATCGATCTTTTACGGCTCGTCAACTAGCCGCAGACTGTTTTATAGCACCGTTTAAAGCTGGAGCGTCAGGACTATCTCGCCGGATACCCTGCCGCGGCTGCCTGAAAATAAGTCGTTCAGATAACCTTTTTTTCAGATTTTCTTTATCTCTTACCCCTGACGATAATGTGGTTAAAAAAGGTAACAGCATCATGCAAGTACATAAGTGATCCTCTGACTCTACATTACCATAGCTACCGCACGGGCCAGCAGTGAAGCAGGCTGCCCGGGCAGAATCCAGGGGGTGGAGACCCTTTTTCCGGCAAGTTTACAGAGTCCTTTTAATTATTCAACGCTCTCTCCCACTGCGCTTAAGCTTTAGTAATGCTAATGTAAAAAAATTAAACAAAATTTGAGCAGCCTGAGGCGCATTTTTGCCAGACCAGCCCGATTTGGTGATATTTTCTTCATCTATATATTTCATTTTTTTACTAAAATTCATTTTATTAATAACTAAATATTATATAGACACAGTTGGTACTGGCACTGAACTTTAATACAGGGGAGAAAGGTAATTTCGGAGAGAGAATCAAAAAAACAAAGTATCGGACAGAGCTTTTATTTACGCGCTATCCAGATACTTTTGCTGACTAAAGGGAAATTAAAAGGTTTTTACTACAGATGAGCCAAACTTAAGCAATTAGAATCTCTTCGAGTTCCTGTAGCTTAGCGACCTGCCAGGTCGGCACGATACCGTCGGGTAAGGGGCGATTGTCAGCGTTCAGCCAACAGGTTGCCAGCCCGGCACGCATCCCACCCAGAATGTCAGAATCAGGGTTATCACCTACCATCATGACCCGGCCGCGCGGGGGATTACCCATCTTTTCCAGCGCATGTTCGAAAATGGCCGGATGGGGTTTGGCGTGGCCTACCTGTTCAGAGATAACCACCAGGTCGAAGTAGCCCAGAAAGCCGGTGCGCTCCAAACGGATCTGCTGCAGCGCCGTAAAACCGTTGGTGATGATGCCCATTTTTACATGGCCTTTCAGGCAGTTTAACAGATTCACCGCGCCGGCCAGCGGCACGCAGATCTCGGCCATCGCGTTTAAAAAACCCTGGTTGAGATCGAGGGGCGTGACGTTCAGCTTGTCGGCCCAGCCCTGAAAACGCTGGTGTTGCAGCTGCCGCGCGGTAATCGCGCCGTTCTGGTATTCCACCCACAACGGTTTATTAACAGACTGATACTCCTGATAATCATCCGGTGAAAACACCACGTCATACTGCTGGAAAAGGCGCTGTAATCCGGCATACGCATCAAAGTGAAACAGCGTGTCGTCAGCGTCAAACAATATCCAGTCCCACTCTTTAAGCATCATTTATCCTTAGATAGTTAGCGCCATGATAATGGCATCTTCTTTCCCCTCGGCAGTAGGGTAATAGTTACGACGTACCGATACCTCATTAAAATCAAGCTGCTGATAAAGCGCGATGGCAGCGTGATTCGAGGCGCGCACCTCCAGCCACAGCGTGAGTACGCCGCGTCTGGCA
>NZ_DALZCD010000386.1:0-2995 GCF_031978025.1 Erwinia sp. | reverse complement strand
CCTTATCGACATAGTAAAATAATGTTATCTCTGTCTTAGGGGCATTGACAATAGAACACCCAAAATTGATAGAGCACAGAATTATAAAGTGCTGTTGAAGCCCGCCGACCAACCTATATCAAGTTGGTCGAGGGGATCTTCCGATGAAACAGTGTCCAACATTACGGGGTCAGTTCACTGGTGAGGCTTGTAGTTCCGTGAGTGTGGCACATATACAATGCCCATTCTTTCGCTAAAATACGCCAGTTTCGGAAAAAAACGAATTTATTTTATAGAAAATTGATTTGATTAATTTTTTTGCAAATTGAATGCTTGATGTCACTATTCAGCGATTATAAACTCCATGCTAACCAGGAGTTATAAAATAAATCTCACATTAAGTAAGGAAGACTCATGAGCTGGGACAAGCAGGATGCAGTCACCTATCTCAGATCACATGCATTGGGTAAATCTCACAGCGAGTGTGCCAGGTATACTCGTCAGGCGATAGAAGCGGGTGGAATAAAACTCGAACGAACTCATCATGCGAAGGATTACGGGCATATTCTTATACGGGCTGGTTTCAGAGAGTTGCTCCCGGCTACGATTTTGTTGCCTGGTGACGTTGCCATCATTCAGCCCTATGAAGGTGGAAACCCAAGTGGTCATATGACGATGTATGATGGCACAAAATGGATTTCTGACTTTGTACAACGCGATATGTATCCAGGCCCAGGATACAGAAGATTGCATCCCTCATTTAAAATTTATAGGATGGATTAATGAGAGCCCTATTATTCGCAGTAACATTCGTTTTATCTGCAAGTGCCTTTGCAAGCGCCGGGCAGGATGCAACACACCAGGCCAGGGAGTTTTATAAAGCTTACCTGACCGCATTTTCCAGCGATAATTCAGACACCTACCCACTTGAACTACTAGAAAAATATGTTGCAGCTGATACAGTAAGAAGGCTTAACCAAATTCTGCAGCTATCGGATCAGGACGTGCTGGAGTCCGACTACTTTACCTATTCCCAGGACTATGATCCCTCATGGATACCCACTCTTAAGGTTGAAGATGCAAAACCATCGGCTAATGGCGATGAAACCGTTCAGGTTTATCTTGGAATCGAGGACGGTAAAAAACTTCACCTTGAAGTATTTATGAAGCCTGAAAATAATTACTGGAAAATTTATCGGGTCCGTGATGTGACGAATAAGTATGAATCACGAATTTTTGATGATTCTGCCATCAAACAGGTGAAAGAATAAATTTACCAAAGTTATATTTAAGTCAGGACCGCCCGTGAGGGCGGCATGTATAATAATTCATCACGTGGATTTCATAAATTCTGAGTTAGCATAGCTCTCTTCACTATCATACTTAGTCACTAAACATTCAAAAAATAGCTTCCAGTTTCTTTTCCAGGCCCTCTTCTTCTATACCAGACAATTTTTCCCAAAATCAATTCACCGTTGTCAATCAGGAACAGCGCCTGCTATACGGAGTCAAAAGCCCGCCGTTAGCAAAACCTTTCAAGAGTAGTTTGTTACATGTCATAGCACCGAAATACGCGGCAGGATACAGAATCAGGCAGGCGTACCGCAGTTAGCCGCCAATCGCTTTAAGTAACACAAGAGTATTTGCCATAATATGCTGCCGATTGCTTCCCAGTTCCAGCAGGGAGTACTGAGAATATCTACAGCTTCGTAATCGCTATAGAGATCTGCATAGCCGACCTTATAGCGTGCAGATATTTTAGCGAAATTCTGCTGATGTTGAGCAACCTCACGCTCTGAGGCTGCAAAAACCTGCCGATATGCATCGAGGTTATTAGTCGTATCCCGAATATCCATTAGCGCCTGAGCCACCATTTTACGGTACTCTACTATAGCTAGCGCCTGTTGTGTTTTAGCATAATTCAGGTTGGCGTAATTTTTAGGCCAGCTAAATCGGCATGATAAGTGACGATGCTAAAGTCCGGTTTTTACTCAGATTACCTAATATGTGGCCAAAGGTCTCCGACGTATGATAAGTATTGTCGAACAAAGTAAAGACGGGCAGCAAAGCCGCGCGCTATGCCGATGGTACCGCTAGCAGATTTAATTTTCATCTCGTCAGCTATCACATCCGGTCGGTTGAAGATAACTTCCGACGTCAGCCGCTGCGATAAATCAGGGCTGTTAAACCGCTGCCCCATCCACCACGAATTTTCTGGCACTCTTCAATCGTCATTGCAGGTTTTAATCATCATTTTTATTTATTCATGGCTTTATACGCAGTTAAAAACCGCCCCAACAGTTAATTTGTATAAGTAAAACCCGACAATTATAAAAAGAAGAACTCTTAAGTAAGAAGAATGCGTTGCTAACAATACAGCTTAATGCGTTTATTTTTGTATAAATAAAATAACATTTAACGAAAATTATAAAATACAGGAAGACGCATCAACAAAGAGTGGATATAAGAAACGATTGAAATAATTCTACAGGAAGGAGAGAAAGCCAATTGAAAAGGGCCAGAGGTCTCTGGCCCTCAAAATTACATAGCGTATGAAAGCTGAATAGTCGTTTTAGTGTCAGTCTTGTCTGGTGCAGATGAAGGTGGGTTCTGGTTCCAGGTGACGTTATACGCCATCTTCAACGAGAAATGGTCGTTGATAGCCACCTGCAGACCCGTTTCGGAGTTCACCGTCGTGTCATCGCTGCCCAGTACAGACACGCCCTGAATGAATCGGGTGGTATCAGTCAACTGCCACTGATAGCTGGCCGCACCATAAGCCAGCGCCTGAGTTTCATGGCCACCATCGTGGTAATCGTCATAACGCACACCCGGACCGGCTTCCAGACGCAGCGAGTGCACCGGGCCATTCAGGATCTGGCGACCATAACCAGCAGCCAGAATAGAGCGACCGTCGTAGCCATTAAAGCGATCGCTTAACCAGCTGGCCTGACCAAACAGGTAATCAGAAGGATTGATGTTGTAACGTGAGCGACCGCCAACCTGATAGGTTTCA
>NZ_DALZCD010000385.1:0-3018 GCF_031978025.1 Erwinia sp. | reverse complement strand
GTTCCGGAATAGAAATATCGGTTACCAGCTCCAGCAGCAGCGTGTCGGGCTGGATCTCTGCCACTTCCATCACCGCAGGCAGGCCGTGCGTCAGGCCCCCTTCCAGGATCAAATTGCCTTCCAGCGCTTTAAACGGCTTGATCACGCGGTAGTTACCGCAGCCGGTTAGGTTTTTATGACCGGCCATCATAACAGGCAGCGGCCGCCCCGGTAGCGGTTGCTGATAGCGCGACTGACGCGTACCCAGCAGGAAGTTGCCGCCTACTTTGGTCAGTTGACGGTTATAGCTGATATCCACGCTGAGCTGGCCACGCCATTTTTCACGCAGCGTATCAAAGACATCAGGCCCTACATGGGAAGCGATGCCGATTTCCTCGCCGAGCACTCGGGTAGCGCCCCCCATATGCAACAGACGTGCGTATGGCGTCCACACGGTCAGGTACCCGCTGGCGCGCGCCTTCAGCGCAAAATCCACGTCGCCCAAATAGACCGGGAAGTCATCCACGCTGAAACCGCCCAGCTCAACAAAGACTTCTTTCGGCACCATCATGCAGGCCGCGCTCACCGCGGTAACGTTCAGGATAGATTTCAGGCGCTGCATATAACCGGCGTTATCCACGCTGACGCCGTCGTAAATCGGCGATACGCCGAGGCCCACGCCCGCGACGATGCCAGCATGCTGAATGCGCCCATCGTGATATTCCAGCCGCGCGCCCACGATACCGACTTCAGGACGCGTGGCATGTTCGACCATGGCAGACAGCCACTCGCCTTCAACAATTTCAGTATCGTTATTTAAAAACAGCAGCAGATCGCCGCGTGCCTGCTCAACGGCAAAATTATTAATAGCGGAGAAACTGAATGCCTGTGGCCAGCGCAGCACACGCAACTGAGCAATATTTAGCGCCTCAAGCTGCGCCAGATAGTCACAGGTCGCCTCTTCCTGGGAATTATTGTCCACAATCAGCAGTTCATAGTGCGGCCACTGCGTTTTTTCCATCAGGCTTTCGATACAGCGACGCAGCAGCGGCAGACGATCGCGCGTAGGAATGATGATAGAAACCAGAGGCTGCTGTTGATGCGTAAAGCGTACACGGTGCAGCCCTGGTAGCAGGCCCGGCTCTACCACGGCGGGCAAATTGCAACGTGCCAGGTGCGCCGCGGTCACGGCCGCGCTTTCCGCCACGATGTCCGGCTGCTGTAACCAGCTTTCCGCCATCTCCGGCACCAGCATCAGCACGTCGGCAATGTGGCCGATGGACTGAGCGCCACGGCTTTCGATAAATTTCCACGCCAGATCGATACCGCCAAGACGCGCGTAGCGGGCGTCAAAACCGCCTGCCTCACGCGCGGCCGCCACATTGATCAGCATCTGCTCGCCGATATAGGGCTGGCTGCGCAGAAGATCGATATTCAGATCGGGTTTAAACAGGCTGTCGGCAGCCAGCAGGTTTTTACCCGTAACGCTGTCGCAATACTAGAGCGACGCGTCAGGCTGGCGCAGACGGTGTTCGGCAAAGACCAGCAGCGCCCACGGCATCAGCTCGTTGCCTGCGGTTACCAGCAGCAGTGAATCGACCTGCGTCTGACTGAACAAATCGGCCAGCTGCTGGCTATCGCGGACTTTCTCCACCAGGGCCGGCTGCAGATACTGGCTCTCCAGCGAGGCCAACGTCTTTTCAACAGCAGCGCTGTCGTCGAGCGGGTCGAGGATCGCCAGGCCGATATTGCCGGTTTCCGGCATCTGGTTAATAAAGGAAAGCAGTACGCTGATACGGGCTTCAGAAGGCTGGCGCGTTTTCAGCCAGCTTTCCAGCACGCGGGACTTGTCAGCATCGTCGGCGATAACCTTACGATGCAGCGTCAGGCTGGCAGCTTCGGCCTCGCTGATTTGCAGCTTATCCGCTTTCGGCAGGCGAGCCAGTAATGCCTCGATCTGTCCGCTGAGCGACCACTGGCTGAAGGCATCTTCACGAAAACCCTGCGTCCACTGCCAGGCGTCGGCATAAGGCTCAATAATATCCTGCATCCACTCTTCAGGACTTTGATGCGGCGCACTGCCGTAATCGGCAAGAAAATGCGAGTCCAGCCCCGCTTCCAGGGTTTCGCCGTTCACATAACCCGCACCGGAAACGGTATCGGTAAGGTACGCCGGCACCCCGGCGACCAGCGCCTGCACTATGGGACGAGATTGCCCCATGACCACCTGGTAGGTGGACAGGAAATCCGGCGTCAGTTCAACCTCACGGCGCTGGGCATTGATATGGTCAAGCCTGATGCCTTTCTCAGCCAGCAGCGTGCGCAGCTCGCCAACGGCATCATTTTGTTCATTGGAAATAAGCAGGATGCGCGACAGCGGTGGCATAGCCTGTGGCTGTACCTGCGCGAAGCTGTCGCTAACGGAAAGAGGAAATAGATGAAGTTTACGTTGGTCGATGCCTTTCAGCGCGAGTTTCGCATAGGAAATGGCGGAAACGGCCAGGCTGTAAGCCGCCAGTTTATTTTCCAGCACCGCACCGTAAGGCAGGTCCTGGTCCGCATAGGCGTAGTAGTGCTGAAAAATGCAAACGCCAGATATTTCGCCTTTCTGCAGGGCCGAGATCATTTTCAGACTCATATAGCCCTGGCAAATCCAGATCAAATCATAGTGGGCCGCCAGCGAATGCTCGTCTTCCATAAAGCACTGCACGTTGCCGCCCTGCTGCAACGCTTTCAGCCGCCGTAAATAAGTGCCTTCCACCAGCCGCGTGACCAGGTCGATCTGCCAGCCCTTTGCATGGAAGTACTCGACCACATCCATCAGGGTCGTTTCTGTATCAGTTAACCGGTTAAGTTGATCAATAGTAATTAAAAGACGATTCATACTTTTTCTCCGCGCCATCTTATGTGGGCAAGATAGAAAAAACCCGGCCGTAGCCGGGTCGACGAAACGTGTCGTGCGGGATTACTGCAGCAGAGACATCACGCCCTGTGGAACCTGGTTGGCTTTTGACAGCACGGAGGTACCAGCCTGCTGAA
>NZ_DALZCD010000384.1:0-3034 GCF_031978025.1 Erwinia sp. | reverse complement strand
TCTGGGTTATTTGAAGACCTACAGCGCTCAATCAGGGCAGGCAGCATTGGGAACCGATGCACTTATGGTTCTTCCTGGAGTACCGGGAGCGCTGGTACGCGGTAGCGTGGCCGTCGGAGGAGCTTATCAGACTGGTAGAGGTATTGGGCAGATAAGTGAGGGCGAATATGCAAAAGGTCTTGCCAATGTTGGCCTAGGTACGGCGATTGTTTTGGGAAGCAGGCAGGGTAGTAAAGTTATGAGCAATACTGATGGCTCGATAATTTCTCCAACTCAGCTGGCAACTCAGGACAGCTCACATGTATTAGATCGTCAAACGCACACATCAATACCTAAAGTAACAGCGGAACTGAGGGATCCGGTAACCGGAAAGACTTTTATTGATACAAATCAGGGTAATAGACCGGATTTTTATTTGGGTGATGCAAGCAGGCCAACTCTAACTAACGATATAGTTAGGGCTAAGGCTGTTAATCGTCCTGGTAAAAATTTTCCTAATGGTAATATGGCCACAGCTCATGCTGAAGTTGGAACAATTCAGCAAGCTTATGAGCAAGGGATTACAAAAGGTAGAGATATGCAATTGATAGTAACTGGGAAACCAGTTTGTGACTTTTGTAGAACTGATATTCGCACAATGGCAGAAAAATCAGGTTTGAAGTCGTTAACTATTTTTGAAGAAGCGACTGGCAAAACGCTTTACTGGGAAAATGGAATGAAAAAAATAGTATCTAAAAAGGAAGGTAAATGATGCTGGAATTTGAATTGTCATTATTTATAAATGGGCACCGTAAGGTTATATCCTCTCCTTCATGGGAAGATGTTCATGATTCCCTAAAAAAATTAAAAGGTAATGCAGGCAGTCTGTATTTAGAGGTTGTTAATCTTGAAGGGGATGGGCCGGAAAGGTTGAGTATAGAAAGTGATGGCTACTATTATATGATAACCTTATTGGAGTTTATTGGTGGTGAGGGTGTGGTTAGAACATTAAATAACTTTGATGCTCCGACAGGAAACGTGATGATTAATGGGGATTGTTGGTGTGAGAAGCAGGTTACTACAAATTTTGATGTTGTTTATAATTTGCTTTATTTGATTTTTTTTACTGGTGCTATACCTATAGAGATGCTTACTTAATTACACCTAAAAATAACGCTATTATTATGGATAAACTTTTGGAGTCAGCCAGAGATGTGAATGCAAGCAACCCAAGCAGTTCTATTGTTCTCCATGGCACAACTGGATCTGTGCGTATTAACGCAAAATGGAAAGTAATGGATGATGGTACGAAAAGACTGACTACAATGACTACGGGTACATTTTAAGGATAAGAAATGAACATTAAGAAAGAGATACAAGTATCAGTAAAGTTAGAAAATTATATCAAAAACGGATTTGTGAATGTTGATTCGTTTGAGAATCCTGATGATGAGGCGGCCGAGTGTTTGCTGGAACTATTTCAAGAAAAACCAGAGCTCTGTGAGAAATATTGTAAAATAATACTTAATGACGATAATATTGGTGATAAATATTTAAAGTCAAGCTGTCTATCTCATTTATTTGATTTAAATAAGGAGTATTCTCTTTTGCATGTTGAAACAGAAGTAGGGAAAATGTCACCTCCAGTCCTTGCCACAGCAATGGTTGGGCTTTGCCAATATAGTAACGCCCCTTTCAGGAATGAATATTCTAATAGTTTAATTAATAAAGTTTCTGATCGTTATGATGAAATTGTACAAGAGGGTGTTTACAGAGGTATTCTGGATGATTCTTATAAAACATTTTCCGATATATTCCTGTGAAAATAAAAATCAGGGTTTTGCTCAATTGGTTTTTCTGTAAACTTGCTGAAGGTAATAATCGTAGTCTTGATGAACTCTGTGCTTTTGAAAAAAAGTACAGCATGCAGGTCAGGTGTTGACTGTTTTAACGTTGTCATTATTTATGATGTAATAAAAATCTAATGAGGATTAAGTGCGCGTGTTGATATCTGGGTGCCGTTAAATGTACTGCCCGGTAAAATAAAATGGGCCATAGATGTTGTTTTAGCTTCTGCCAGCAGGCCAGGCTGTTTATATGATGAGCTGAAGAATATTTATGATGTAATATCCTTGCCGCCTAAATCATTTATATTCAATGTAAGTTTGATGTTATTCCCTCTATTCTCGAGTGAAAAATTTGGTTATATATAAAAATAAACGGTTACAGTGTAAATTAAGGCGATCCCTCCAAGATCTTTCACTGGTAATCATGTAGTTAATTCAGCCTTCGCCATTCCCCAATTCTTTTCTGGCTCATACGTGATTAACTTTTTGGCATGGTATCGGCTCATCAGCGACGGCGGACAAAAACAAGCTGGATACCGGCACGCTGGGCTTCAGCAACATTGAGAACCATGCGGACTACAAGGTCGAACACCAGAGCGTGGGCATGAGTACCGGCGGCCCGATTGGCAGCCAGATGCTGGGTAATATGGCCAGCACGATGCTGGCAGGCATCAACGGCGGCGGCAGCGCCGCGTCAGTGACAAAGTCGGCGGTGAGCGAAGGCACCCTTACCGTTCGCAATGGCGATAAACAGCAGCAGAGCGTGGCTGACCTGAGCCGGGACGTGGCAAATGCGAATCCGGGGCTGGATAAAATCTTCGACAGGGAGAAAGAGCAGCGGCGGGTGGAGACGGTGCAGGCGGTGGTGGATATCGGCCTGCAGGTCAGCGACATCGTCAGGACGCAGGGCAAAATAGCGGGCGAGAAGGCGAAGCTGGACCCACAACTGATGGCGACGGCAAAAGCGCAGCTGGAGGAAAAAGCGCGGAAGAACAGGGTGGAAACGGCGCCCGGCTACGAGGATATAGCGCAGCAGGCTTACAATAATGCCATGGCGCCGTGGGGAACGGGCAGCGCCCTTCAGCAGGGCATCAGCGCGGCAACGGCGGCAGCCTCGGCGCTGGCGGGCGGCAACCTGTCGGCAGCGGTAGCGGGCGGCGCGGCGCCGTACCTGGCGGAGCTGATACATAAAGCGACCACCACCAAAG
>NZ_DALZCD010000383.1:0-3042 GCF_031978025.1 Erwinia sp. | reverse complement strand
GGTACGGTCTGGACATCGTGACCATCAACGCTGTTTATCCTTTCAACCAGGTGGATGATGCCCTGCTGGCAAAAACGGAAGCGTTGCTGAAGGACGCTAACGGCGTAGGGGCAAAAGCGCTGGTACTTTGTCCATTGAATGACGGCACGCCGATTTCTGCAGAAGAGACGATTAACGCGCTGAAAAAGCTGGCGCCATTGTTTGAACAATATGGCGTTGAAGGCCTGGTAGAACCGCTTGGCTTTCCAGTCAGCTCGTTGCGCTCCGCCGTGCATGCCCAGGCGTTAATCCGTGACGCTAACGTGCCTTTCCGCCTGTTACTGGACACCTTCCACCATCATCTGTATGAAAAGGCGGAAGAGGAATTTGAACACGGGATCGATATCGACAATATTGGTCTGGTCCACCTTTCGGGCGTCGAGGACACCCGCCCAACGGCGGAGCTGACCGATGAAGAGCGCATTATGCTAAGTAAGGGCGACCTGCTGAAAAGCGTGTCTCAGGTACAGCGGCTGGAACGCATGGGGTATCGCGGCGTGTACGCGCTGGAGCCTTTTTCTTCCATTATGGAAAGCTGGAGCGCGGCAGATATTGAGCGCGAAATACGTCAAAGCATCGACCTGTTGCAGGCATAACGTTTCCCAGAGCGCGGCCCAACACGGTTGCCATGCTCTCCCCCTTATTTCCTCTCTTTTATCTGTGTTGTTTCTGGCGGCCTGACGGCCGCCCTTTTTTTAATGTTTTTAGGCGGTTAACCGCTTTTTTTCTGCATGGCTGGCGTCATTGATAGCCTCCTGGCATAGCCGGATTTGCTATTGCCTTTTTCGCATGACTGTCGTCATTAACCTCTCTCTACACCAAACTTGCCGACCGGTAAAAAGCGGGCTGGCTTTCTCGTTATCAGCAAACGGTGTCAACGCCGCTCAGACTTTCTCAGAGGACATGTAAAGGGCTTTCACTGTTAACAGCATTGCCAGACAGACCAGTAACGCACTCAGCAGATAAATAACCGGTACGCCAGCATAGCTCATCACCAGTCCGGCCAGCGGCCCGGTAATGCCCAATGCGAGATCCATAAAGGCCGTATAGGTCGCCAATGCGCTGCCCTGATTCTGTGTGGGCACGGCCTTCACCGCTACCACGCCAATCGCCGGAAAGACCAGCGAGAAACCGGCACCGGTCAATAACGCGCCCAGCTTTGCCATCCACGGATCTGCCGCTCCCCAAACCAGAAACAGGCCAGCCGCCTCTACTGCAAAACAGATCGCGGCCACCCGCAATCCCCCCTGCCGGTTAATGGCGTTGGGAAATAGCAACCGTGTCCCGACGAAAGCGCAGCTAAACAGCGTCAGCGCCCAGGCGGCGCCATCCCACCCTTTGTCCTGATAGAAGAGCGTGATAAAAGTCGCGATCACACCAAAACCAGCGGAACCCATTGCCAGAATGATGCCAAAGCGCCAGACCTTGCCCAGCACGGCGCGAAAAGGCAGCGGCCTGCCCTTGCTGCTTTTGACGGTGGGTCGCGGCAGTGCCATCAGTATCGCCAGCAGCGCAATTACCGTCACGACGCCAGCCACCAGTAATAAACCGCCCCAGCGATAGATCCCCACCCCCAGCGGCGCGCCAACCGCCATCGCGCCATAGGTGAAAATGCCATTCCAGGAAATAACGCGTCCTATATGGTGCGATCCCACCACGCCCACTCCCCAAAGGGTTGAACCGGTCCCGGCGAAGCTTTGCCCTATCCCAAGGATAATCCTGCCGAGGCAGAGCAAAACCAGACTTGCCATGGGTATTGTCGCGCTCAACGCGGCAAGCGCATAACACAGCCCGCTGATAAGACAGCCGCAAAGCCCCAACACCACTACCTTTTTAGGCCCCAGCACATCGGCAAAGCGGCCCGCATGTGGACGACTGATCAGCGTGGCGAAATATTGCAGGCTGACCACCAGTCCGGCCCAGAACGCGCTGTAACCCATTACATCGTGAACATAACCGGGCAACACCGCCAGCGGCAGCCCAATAGTCAGGTAGGCAGCAAAATTGAAGATTACAACGGAAATAATGCGCAGGTTCAGACGTAAAGCGCCCGGAGCTTCCGGCGCGGGTTGTTCAGGCATAACAAGGCATATCCTGTCCGGGTGGCATGAATAATAACTATAACCTCATTTCCTTGTCGGCAGGCGGCTGGCGTATAAATTATGCCGTACAATATTTTTACCACTGCACCAGCCAGACCAGCCGTTGCTGGCGTATCCTGCCTGTTAGAATACGGCAGGTCGCGCTTCTGAGACGTTTTCTGAAAGCAGATGCCCCGCGGAAAACAGTCCTACACTTAATCACAAAAGCCTCAAGGAGAAGGAATGAACGTACCACAGCAGGAGAAGATGGGGCAGAATATGCTGCTAAAAATGGCGACACTGGTTGTGGTGTTGGCCGGCATTAAGGCGGCTTCGGCTATCCTGGTTCCCTTTTTACTGTCCCTGTTTCTGGCCATTATTTTAAACCCGCTGGTAACCGTACTGATGCGGCGTGGCGTCCGACGAGGGATGGCTATCAGCCTGGTGATTGCCGCAGTGCTGGTTGCTCTGGGGCTGCTGGTGGCGATGATTGCCGGCTCGGCAGATGAATTCTCTACCGTTTATCCGCAGCTTCAGCAGCAGATGACGCAAAAGCTGGCACAGCTTCAGCACGTTGTGGCGCCTTTTCATATCAATCTTTCTACTAATAGCCTGGCCGCGCGACTCGATCCCAACGCCATTATGGGCATGGCGACGCTGATCCTCAGCCAGTTTTCCGGCGCGCTGACCAACCTGGTGCTGCTGATTATGACGGTAGTGTTTATGCTGTTTGAGGTACATCACCTGCCCTATAAGCTGCGCTTTGCGTTAATCAATCCCAAAATTCGCATTGCCGGGCTCCATAAAGCGCTAAAGGGCGTCACCCATTATCTGGCGTTGAAAACGCTGATTAGCCTGATAACCGGGTTTTCCGTCTGGCTGGTGTTGATGTTGCTGGACGTAAAATTTGCCCTGATGTGGG
>NZ_DALZCD010000382.1:0-3055 GCF_031978025.1 Erwinia sp. | reverse complement strand
TCGATCCAAAAAGCGGCAGGGCGGCCCGTCTCATGAAATTCAACGTGAATATGGCCCGGTGTACAGTCCAGTGCCCGGTTATCCAGCAGCAGCGCCATCATCAGGGGGGGCAGGAGCAGGCCCAGATACCATTGCGCCCAAAGCGATTGCAGCGGCTTGTCTTCCCTTTCCAGGTCACCGTGAGCGCGATAAATAAAATCGCCGTAGAGCGCATTAAGCCGGGCGAATGCCTCCGGCTGCGACCACTGCTCCAGCGTCAGCGAGCCGGCAGGCGCCGTTTCATTCAGCCTGATCGTATCCAGAAAGTAAGCGCGATGCTCGCTGAACAGCGCGCGCAGCGAACCGGCCAGCGGGCGATGACTCTGCAGAAAGATAAGCGGGGAAGCGGCTGACTCTGTGACCTGGCGACGAAGCGTGCTCATGGGTTATCCGGCATCCATCTAAGTGGGAAGGCAAATGATAATCGTTCGTGATTGTATCTGAGGCGTGGCGGACAAACAAGCACCATTTTGATCGCCCGGAGGAGGGCACAAACAGATAAAGCGAGGGGTTTTCTGAATAAGTTAATTTGTATTAATGCTGCTGGCCGCAGGAAGATGAGTGGAAACGGTCGCAGGGCTTTATCCGGCATTAATTTGATTTTAGATCGCCCGGATAAATACAATAATTCCTGTGCAAGGGAATAATAATCTGCGTAGCAGAGTTTCCCTTAAAGACATCTGAAATGAGTCCGAAAAAAATATCCGGCCCATCCCTGTGCCTTTAAAGAATATAAATCAAACTGGGGTAATCCACGGCAGGTCATATTAAGGCAAATTTATTTCGTCGACCTGAAGCTCGCAGGCCGACGAAAGCATTAACGCATATCAGCTGGTCTGGCTGAATCGTTCTGTGCCAGCGCTTCCCAGGAGAGAATAGTATTTCTCCCCCGATTTTTCGCCAGATAGAGCGCACGATCGGCGTTAGCAACCGCACTGTCAAAATCCTCATCGATTATGGGCGCGAAACCGGCGCTAAGGGTAACGTGTGTGGCAACGCGCTCGTTAAAAAGATGCGGGATCTCCAGTTCGTGCACATACAAACGAATACGCTCGGACAGCTTCATGGCGATAGCTTCGTTAACGTTGGTCAACAGCACCAGGAACTCCTCGCCGCCATAACGCGCCACGATATCACGGGAACGAACCGCATCGCGGATAGCAACCGACACGCGCGCCAGCGCCTGGTCGCCCATCGCATGACCGTAATTGTCGTTATAAGCTTTGAAGTGATCGATATCCAACAGCAGGACAAAATGGTTACCTGCATGATTATCAAATATATTTTTCAGCCGGTTCGTCAACCCTCGCCGGTTATAAAGGCCGGTTAACGGGTCGAGCATACTCAAATCGCTCCAGGCCTCTTTCTCTTCGTAGAGCTGGCTCACCAGGCGACGGGTAAAGCGATCCTGCCGTCTTTGCAGGATGTTGTTCAGCGTAAAGCCTACCAGCGGCAGCAGAATAGTGAAGGCGATAGTCGCCGTATTCTGTCCGTGATCCAGGACTGTCACCGCCACAGCGGGCGGGGCGGTATGCAGGCAAAACGCCAGCAGATTATCGTTCAATGCAATGGCCGCAATAAAAAAGGCGCAAAACAGGCTAACCAGCAAAAAACTGTTATCAAAATAGAAAATTAATTCAAATGTCAGGACAATTTGCCAGGCCCAGAGCAGGCCGGTGGTTATCGCTGCGATATTTAATAAGGGAAATTTCCCTCTGGGACGCAAAAACGTCCATATCAATAACGTTACGCTAAGCAAAGCAATAATCGACGCGGGTAATCCGCTTTTTTCGTTCTTGCTGTAAATATAAAATAAAGACGCTGCTGTGTTTAAAAAGAGAAAAAGTATCAGCGAAAGCCGATATTTGCTGTGAAGCAATTCGTTATAGCTTTGTAATTTCATTCTTTTCTACTCATGACTGCCTGAATAGCACACGGCCTGGTCTGAAAAGGACCATGCCGGGAGGAGTTTGCTGTTATTATTATTTGGATTTAGGAATAGTAAGGCGCCGATAATTTAACACTTAATATCTCTGGTGTCATCATCGGGCGTAAAAGCACCTTCAGAAATCTTGCTGCAAAATGATAAATATTCTTATATGCTATTGGTAATCATTATCATTAAAGATGCTGGCGAAGCGGTGCTGACCGCCTGTGGCGTAGGAGGAGTAAGCTAAATGTGGGTAAAAAAACTGGACAGTGCCTGGGGTATGCTGCTGCCTTGTGCTGTTATGCCGCTGATTACCTTGATGAATCTTTCCTTCAACCAATGGCGCCTGGTGATGGTCATTGCGCTACTGGCTACGGTAGCCATGCTCTATCACAAACGGCTGCGGCACTATCTGCTGCTGCCCTCCTGCCTGGCACTGATGGGAGGAATAGTGACGATCTCGGTCAACTTCGGCACGCTTTTAAAGTAGCAGCCCGCGTAAGGACAGCCTCAGAACACATGCGGGACGTTAAGGTTGAGCCAGGTGTATCGGCGCGTCAGGGCGATCGAAACCGTAGCGGCAGAGCCATACTGTGGACGGCAAGGTACGCAACAGCAGAGCAATACCCCGGATAGCAAAGCACACAGCAGCAGAGCGATATCCTGGATAGCAAAGCACACAACAGCAGAGCGATATCCCGGATAGCAAAGCACACAACAGCAGAGTGATACCGTGGAAGGCAAAGCACGCAGCAGCAGAGCGATATCCCAGATGGCAAAGCACGCAGCAACAGAGCGATATCCCGGATAGCAAAGCACACAGTAGCAGAGCAATACCCTGGCTGGCACAAAACACGCAGCAACAGCAGAGCGACAGCCGCGCAATATTGCGGGCAGCAAAAGACACAGCAGAGCCATGGTGCAGACGGTAAGGGACGAAAGCGAAAAATAATGGCTGGAAAATCAGAGATAAAACAGAGAAATAACGAAAAGAGAAGGACAAAAGAGAAGGACAGAAGAGAAGGTTCAACGTGGTGCGAAGAGAGGGACTTGAACCCTCACGTCCGTAAGAACACTAACACCTGA
>NZ_DALZCD010000381.1:0-3132 GCF_031978025.1 Erwinia sp. | reverse complement strand
AGGAAAAGACGCCTGAAGCCCTTCAAATTTCCTGGCCAGTGTCATCATCATTGCGAGCGCAATACTTTTCCGCTCAGGGTACGAACGGCCATGCTTAACGCGCCAGGTGATGAATTTTCCCATTTTTATCGTGTAAGAACGGTCAGTCATCGACTGAGAATAGTTTACCTCATAGTAATCCTTACCAGACGATTCGCCTGCTTCAATCACTTTTAAAAGGTTTGTAATATCAGTGCCTTGAGCGTGTCCGAGGTCAATCCATCCTAAAAACTCTGTATAAATTAGCCCATAGGGTACCGATGCCGCTCTTTTACCATCAATAATTTCGCTACGCTTACTCATCCTTGGCTCTGTCTCCTGTGGAACATGCTCGCATAATATTAACTGTGCTTCAGTTTAAGCGCCGATGCGGCAAGACTTCAAATACCTTAGAGGGTTAAGATTGGGGCCACGGTCCCAACCGTTTTAAGGTGTGGCGCTTACTTTTTACCGTGATGATAATCCCACGCGTGCTGCATCGCCTCGCGCGCCGTGGAAGCCATACCGCCCCACACGTAATGTTCGGCAGGTAAGATGCCCAATTTTTCATTCTCAGCGATCTGGACGTGTGGACCGTATTTTCCCGCATCTGTCCAGCAAAAACACTCGCAATAAATCGCCCCTTCATGGATCCGCGTTGGATCCCTCTTCCGGCTTTTTTACCTTATACGGAGAATAACCTGGTCGGGCAGAAATAAACAGCCGGGCGTCAGTAGGGGAATGGGCGCAGCAAGTCGGGTAACCTGCTGATGCATCTGGAATTAATGTGAAAGGGGTGGAGCAGGACGCGCGCCAGGCACTCTTGGGTGAATGCCTGCCGAAGGCGGATAAAGGTCAAAGAGAAGTTTCTGGCGTATTCTGTAACACAGGATGAAAAACGGGGAAGTGAAATGAGCCGGAACAAATACATCTGCCACGGTTGTGTGGGAGATCTGTATATCAGTAATGAAATCAAAAAAAATGGCAGTACTGAAGAGCGGTGCAGCTACTGTCATAGCAGAAAAAAAACTGTGCCGCTTAGTGAGCTGGTAGAACCGATGCACAGGGTGTTCCGACTGTTTTATCGGGCGCGACATGATGCTGATCTTTATCCCGGGTACAGCCTGGGAAGCCCGGCTGAAGATATTATTGCCGAAGATTTAGAGGTTGAAGGTGATATTCCAGAAGACATTCACGCGGCATTGCAGGAAGAATATAACGATTATTATGGCGGAGGCGGGGATGTCTATAACGAAGATTACGTATATAAAAGAACAGACTTCACGTCGGGGTCACTTGAAACAAAATGGGATGAAGTAAAGTCATCGCTTCAGAGTAAAGCGCGTTTTTTTAATAACCACGTAAAAAGCTTTTTTGAAAAAATTTTTAACGAACTGGAAAACTTGCGGACGGTGGAGGGCAAAAATGCTGTTACCTGTATCGACAGCACCACCGCCATTTTCAGGGAAAGAAAATTTGACAGCTACGAGAAGATTGAAGAGGCACTTCAGCATCCTGAAAGGCACTTCGGGCCTCCGCCTACTCCTCAGGCAACATCCGGACGCATGAACGCGCAGGGGATCCCGGTATTTTACGGGGCCACAACACCGGATATTGCGATTGCAGAGGTCAGACCCGCCGTAGGCAGTTATGTTGTCGTGGCAAAGTTCATGCCTCTCAAACCGCTGCGCATCCTTGAAATGTCCGCCCTGGATAAACTGGTACAGGTCAGCGGAAGCCTGTTCGATCCCAACATGGAAGAAAAATTGAGTACTGCATCATTTTTGAGAAAGCTGTCCCATAAACTGACCCTGCCCGTGTCTGGAAACGCAGATAACGAGTATCTGATTACTCAGGCGGTGGCAGAATTCCTCTCTGTTTTCTGTGAACTCGACGGACTCAGTTTTAAGTCAACTCAACAAACCGCAGAAAAAAATGTAAACTCAACTCCTTTTAATATTGTTCTGTTCAGTAAATCATCATCCGTCAGGGATGCAGATCGTAACGGGCAGCAATATTCAGTAAACATGTTCGAATACGATTATGACGAAGAAAAATCTTACTCATGGTTTGAACCTCAAATTAATAAAATAGAGAATAGTTCAGATAATCTCTTTTCAAAAAGAGAAAACAGCCACAAGTTGAAAGACTATGCTCTGCAGCTAGATGCCGGTGAGCTTGTATTTCACAGAATCACAGGCGTGATGTTCCAGACAGAGGATTGTCCGGTCCGGCTTGGGCATCCCATAGCCTCAAAAAACTGACAGCGGTTTTGATGCGATTTTCGCTGGGTTTCGTTCTGATGAAGCTCAGCCTCCGGAGCTCAGCGAACGTAGTGCTTTGCCGCACCAGGTAGTTCTGGGTGAATGCCTAGTACACTTTTGATTAGCTGAGCGTCGATTCCCTGAATGGACATTCTGAAGCACAACCAGGCACTCTTGGGTAGAGACCTAGAAGGAGCGTGCATTACGAAAGAAATGAATCCAATGGCGAGTTTTATCGCAGCTTGATGAGATTTAACATTTGAAATTAAATGGTAAGGTCATGAAATAAAGTTATCTTTAAAATAAAAAGTTAGCTAATCTATCTGAAGATAATAACGACCCGAAGGCCGTTATTAAAAAACTTAGTGACCAGTATCGCTACGATCGCGACCTGCATTTTGAGTAGCACCAGACCCGATGTAAGTGCTGCTATTAGTTAAAACATCTCCAACAACTTCATCATGAGAGAACGCAGCAAGCTCAGCTTCCAGTTTTTCCATATTCTCGTATGCTCGCTATTTTGGCAGATATTGCTGAGGTTTCTTTTGACTGTGTCCCGGGTTAAAGCAGTATGCCTGCTTGTGGGTTAACGTATCCATCAGTGTCCACTCCTGGCACAAAGCGAACCTTCGCTCTGGACGTCCGTTATGAACGAAAAGCAGACCTTGATTTGTTTTAATTCTTAAGGCTGATTGCTCAGCAGTTTAGCCATGCACTGCCACTCTGTTTTGTGTGATAACACCTCACTGATAAATTTTTCCCCTATAGCGCTCCGTTTTTCTTCTGCTAGCTTTAAGTGTACCAATGTAAATATAAGAAGGCCGAAATGTACGAACGAATTATAAGCTCT
>NZ_DALZCD010000380.1:0-3166 GCF_031978025.1 Erwinia sp. | reverse complement strand
AAGTAGGGCTTTTTCCCATAACTGGGGCCGGCGGCCCTGCTGCCGCTCCGGCACGCCCGGAAGTAGGGCTGTTTCCCATAACTGGCGATGGCGGCCCAGCCGCCGTTCCGGTACGCCGGGAAGTAGGGGGAATTCCCATATCGGCCCCTATGGCGCATTACTGGTAGAACGTCGTAGCAAAAGTAGGGGGGGGTATTCCGGCTCCACACTGTTAATATAGTTATATTTAACGACCTGACATGTTGATACTCGTATTAATCAAAGTTACATAGAGATTCATTTGCCGGGAAAACTCTTACTTACTTATAAATATTTTTTGTTAATTTCTTTTTGATGTTGATGTCATCACAATAAAAATACAATGTGTCCATTATTTTTTACCTGACCAAGATTTAGCTTTCATCGCAAAAATTATTCAATGAATCGATGGTTTTTCTGTCGAATTTATAAAACCCGTATATGGGATATGTAGCAATTGTTACTAATATAATCCAAAGGGGGACAAGAGACATAACAAGCATTACTATTGCAATTGAAATGTATTCTTTGGATAAGCCAAGCCCAGAAAAGAACAATATGTAATATGCAATTAGGCAAGCAAGTATATGTGTTAACCCCTTACCCATTCTTTTATTGTACTTTTCCTTATTGAGTGTGAATCTTATTTCTTTATTTCCCGATGCGGTGATATTAGTCTCCTGATCAATGCAATGTGCAAGCTTCTTAATTCTTGTTTTTTGAATATCATTAATATCATTACAACTTAATATTTTTAAATGTTGCTGCGCTAAAAGAGGGTTTCTAATGCGCGTGACCTCAAATAGGATTAGATTATTTATTTCTTTGTCAATCGCTTTTATCTCATAGGGTTTCATTTCTATCGCTGTACAAAGCGGCTTGATATCTTTAAAAATAGATATCCTCTCATTTGTAAGCGTCTTAAATCTTGCGAAAAAATTAAGTGCCATCGCAGCAGCAGGGAACATAGAGCCTACTATTATTTTTGACCATTCAATATTCACGATTAATCCTTTGATGAGTTTTAGTTTTGTATATTAATTGCAAATCTAGCATTTGACATTTCTACAGGTTGATTGATATATTTTCAACTGTTCTATGTCGTCGATGACGACCACCAATGGTCCGGTAGCTTGAGAGGATCGCCTTCGGGTAGCTACAAGAAACACTCCCGCAGCCTGAAAGGGGGAACGCAAAAGCGTGGTAAATCTGCTCACCTTTGGAAGCAGATATCGTCTTTAACAGCGTATTTATGACGCGACGATGAAGGTTCATTTACACATCTCAGCCACGGCTTTTACATACGCCAGGCATCTCACGAACGGCATAGCTTATGCTGTTTCGCACACTTCCGTTATGAAGCTTTGCAGGTGTACGGCCTGAGCTGCATCCGACTTTTGCTATGACGCATAAGCCCATTTGGAACATTTGGGCGCTTGCGGAAGACGCATTAGGAGCATGAAGCTGCGCGGCGTCACTTTGGTTCGAGTGAAACGAGAACAAAGTGACGCGCGCAGCGCATAACGTCCAAACCCACGTACAGTGCGGTTTTTAACGGGCCGGTACAATCTGACGTGCACGTAGTGCGTGTTTTCAGAACAACTCTGGCTATTTATCAACCATAACGCGGCACTGACGAACGAAACGTCAGGGGCGTTTAACTAGAAGGAGAATGATCGACTCGGTATCGATGGCGACATCAGGAAACTGATGTACGGAGGCAGACTGACTCACGTCAGCACGGCGCAAGCCGCAAACAGGTCAGAGACCTGGGGAAGCCTCGCAAGAACTCAACATTTCGCCGCCCCGATGCACAGATACCAGTTGAGCCGCAGGAAGCGCAAAGGCAACCACGCCGTCGGGGAAGAGATGTAAGCGCACAGAGTTACAGAACGGTCAGCACAGGCGTGCTGAATGTTCTGGATTCTGGCAGAGGTGGATATGTCCAATAAATTAAGTAAACAACTCGTGACGCTGGCACGCCAGGGCGGAGGAAGTTTTAAAACTGTTTCAGATCGTTCTAAGATTGCCAGCCGCTTTTCGGAGCGACTGGCAACCCTTAATATTCAGATTCGGGACGTAAGCCATGTTAAAACAAAGCATATCGAGAATTATATAAGAAGCCGACAGGAAGAAAATATATCTTCCCGAACGCTGCAGAATGAAATGGCAGCTATTCGGTCTGTGCTTTCACAGGGAGGCAGAAATATCCTTGCTAATCCCTCGCATGAAAAGTTAAGCAACGAGGCGCTGAAAATTTCAGGGGCGAGCAGGGAAGGGAAGAAAATTGCAATTACTGATGAAAGACTGGCCGAAATCGTGGCTACTGTCTCGCTCAAAGATGAAGGGGTGGCGATCGGTATTCAGCTTGCAAGATATATAGGTCTTCGTGCAGAAGAAGTTGTCCAGGCAGCAAAATCCCTGAAAACCTGGAAGCAAACTTTAGCTACCGGTGAAAATAAAATAAGCGTTGTTTTTGGATCAAAAGGTGGACGGGCACGGGACGTCACAATATTTGAGCGTGAGAAAGTCATGCACTTATTGAATCAAGCCATTTCTTATGCAAATGAAAATAATGGAAAACTGATTAATAAACCTACTCTTCATCAGTCGCTTGACCGTTTTCATAATGTTCTAAGAGAAAATGGTATGACCGGCGTTAATGCCCCGCACAGCCTGCGATATGCTTATGCTCGTGACGCTGTTAATTTTCATGTTGAAAATGGAATGAGTCGTGAGGAGGCTGAGGCGCTTGTTTCAATGGATCTCGGGCATGGCGACGGGCGGGGTGCATATGTTGCTCGCGTATATAATCGAATGGTCAATGATGAATAATATTCCCTTGAACAATAAGTACAATAAACGTTATTATCAACCTGTTTCGCACGTTGTCTTCGGACAACCACCAATGGTCTCGTAGCTTGAGATGACCGCCTTCGGGTAGCTACAAACGAACACTTCCCAAGCCTGCAAGGAAGTACACGTAAAGTGTGGTACATCTGCTCACCTCTGGAAGCAGATATCGTCAGTTTTCGCTCCTACTGCGTGACGATCGAGGTTTCTTAACTATCCGGCTTCGGCCTTTGTCCTTCGGGGAAACATTCCCGAGTGGGCACATGTTTCTCCCGTTTTCAGGAGAAATCATGTC
>NZ_DALZCD010000379.1:0-3188 GCF_031978025.1 Erwinia sp. | reverse complement strand
AATCCCCCCCTATAAATCCCTTCTAACTTCCCTATGAGATCCGCAGGGGCCTTTACTAAGCGAAAAATGAAGAGTTGCTGAATTTTCGCTTCACTCATTTCCAGACTGCTTGCGAACGTGCTGCCACCGTCTGGCTATTCACTTTCTGGTATCTGGCCATGGAATACGCTTGTTGAACGGCATCATTGATTTTGAGACTGACTACCTGTCCATGCCGGAAGAGTCTGGGGGGGTGGCTGTGATGTCTGAGTCATCTAAGGTGTTTGAGGCATCTGAGGTGTCTGAGGTGTCTGAGGTGTCTGAGGTGTCTGAGGTGTCTGAGGTGTCTGAGGTGGATTATTATTGCCTGGGGACGTTGGATCGCCATCGGCGATTGTCCGGAATGACGTAGCGCGCCGGATAGCAGATTGCCTGAATCACTCTATTGACCGACGGAAGCAGGAAGAAAGGTTAGCCCATGGTTAAAGATGCCGGGCGACCGGCATCAAACTTTTGCAGGAAATTCATCAGGCCTCGTTGTCGAGGCCCCGATAACAGACGTGAGAAAACGATGACAAAAGTAAAGCCCTCCGTGCAGAGGGCTGTACATCATATCAAAAACTTTCCCAATCTCCGGCGGATACGGCAGCTGCTTTTGCCGGCGCAGGCATCACAGATTGCTTAACGACGACCTGCGTTCTTGCCTGTCCTGCCCTGTCCGGGGTCAGATTAAATGCAGAGACAAGTTTACTGAGCGTCTCCGCCTGATCCTGTAACGACCTGGAGGCAGAGGAGGCTTCTTCAACCAACGCCGCGTTTTGTTGCGTCACTTCATCCATCTGCCCGATAGCCAGATGAACCTGTTCAATCCCGCGACTTTGCTCCGCTGCTGAAGTCGCAATCTCATTAACTATTGTGGCAACCTGATTGATTGAGCTGGTGACTTTTGCCGTATTCTCTCCGACGCTTGCCGCCTGCTGCGCCCCGCTTTCTACATGCATCACGGAGGCATTGATCAGATCTTTAATCTCTTTCGCCGCAGAGGAAGAACGTTGCGCCAGGTTGCGGACTTCGCTTGCTACCACGGCAAAACCACGTCCGTGCTCACCGGCTCTTGCTGCTTCAACGGCAGCATTCAGTGCCAGAATATTTGTCTGGAATGAAATGCCCTCAATTAAACCGGTTATTTCGGAAATTTTTCCGGAGCTGGTGCGGATATCTTCCATTGTATCCAGCATGTGCTTCACTGATTTACCGTTTTCTGCAGATAATTTATTGGCGCTGTCTGCCAGGTTACTCGCCTCATTAGCGCTAAAGGAATTCGTCTTCACCGTTTCGCTAAACGCGGCCATGCTGGCAGCGGTCTGTTCCAGTGAAGCCGCCTGCTGTTCAGTGCGCGAAGATAAGTCTTCATTGCCCGCTGCAATTTCCGAGGAACCCGAGCTTACTGACAGCGATGCGCTGTTTACAGAAGCTAACGTTTCTGAGAATTTAGCCAGCAAGGCGTTGAAGGCTGAAGCGGTTTTCCCCACTTCATCGCGACGGCTGTCATCTGCCTGATGCGTGAGATCCAAAGTATTGCTGACCTGCACCATGGTGCCTTCTATATTCAAAAGGCTTTTTCTGATATTCAGAATGGTTTTAATCGCAAAAAAGCTCAATAAAACAACAATCAGTACCACTGAAAAGGACATAATCCAGAGTGTTTTGGCATAGATTTCTTTATTGGTTTTATTTAAATCGTCACCAATCTGGATATTTAATTCAATCTGCTTATCTAAATCAGATGTTAACTTTCTGCCTAAAACCCCTATTCCTGCCTCACCCTGTAACAGGGCAAGCGTCTCGTGGCTGTTATGTGCACGAGAAGCGGTAAGGAACGCCGGCAAAGACGCACGGATGGCATCCAGATCGCGATAGACCTGCTCCGTCATGCTGCGGTCTTCGTCATTAGAAATGTCGCTGGCCATATAGTGATCGGTCAGCTGTTTCAGCTCATCCAGCCTGTCGTTAATCTGACGCTCCGCCTCAGGCAGCTTCGTATCATCGGCAACCGCCTGATGTTTATAAAGTGCTAAACCCAGGCCGCTGGCAGCGCTGATGGATTTGTTAAGATCCTTAATGCTGGGGATAGAGTTTTCCTGCACGTATTCAAAGCGAGACTGAAAACCAGATATAACTGAAAAAGATACTACCGCCAATGCGCATAGAGCCGCAGCCAGCATGGTGAACGTCAGAAACAAACGCTGCGTGATATTCATAACCGCCTCAAATCTGCCAATGTAATAAGTTAAAAGAAGAACTTTCTCCAGACTAAGGTTATCGGTCCGTGCCTGAAAAAATTTAGGTATCCTTATGTTTTTAATTTTCCCAATTTTAAATCGTGTAACTTATTACTATTACTGATTTTATTAATTACAGCAGGGCTAATGACGCCTGTAGCCCGATAAAAAATGGGCGGTTTGATGTTGGCCTGACGCGATGATTAACAGGAATTTTACACAGCTTTTTGTTAAGGAAAAAAAGGCAGGATGTACTGGAAGGCCGATGACATTAAACAAGGCAGGATGAAAGTTTACGTGGGGATAGCGCAATATCTCTTTTGTGAAGGCGCCATTTTCCCGCTAAAGGGATAGCGACGGCACGACCTTTGGCACTACGTTTAGATAAGCGAATCAAGAGTCAGTCTTTTGCAGCGTCCGCCTGAGGGTGCCCCAATCTTTACGCAGCCAACCCGGGCAGGCAACCTCATTCCAACGTGGCTGCCTGTCAGATCTTATCGGACACGCTCGTAAGCCCCTCACTTAACGGTCTCAATGGTGGATCCATGTGAATTCATCACGTAGACCTTGTCTCCCGGATAGATATATTGATACAGCGTGCCGTCCGCTTCTTTGACGCCGGGCATTTTCACGCTGTCCACCTCGCTGATAAGAACGGCTGTCGCGTCCTGAACCCTCACCCCATCCCTTTCGCTGACCATGATATTTTCTTTTTGTAAAACTCTGGTCTGCTCGTCATCTTCATAAATAGCCGGCATGACCTCGGCAAAATCAGGATTAAGATGCTCTTTTGTCAGTGTCAAAACATAATCGAAAGTTTCAGAACCCCGCCTTGCCACAGTAATGGTGCTTACCTCATAGATATGCGTTACACCACCAATAATACTTTTAACAGTCAGCATAATTATTTCCTTCTTCCGAACGTAA
>NZ_DALZCD010000378.1:0-3202 GCF_031978025.1 Erwinia sp. | reverse complement strand
GCGACGCTATTGATCCCGAACGGCCTGTGCTAGACTGCTGCTGTACTAGTTAAAGAGTATGGGCCACCTATGACCAAACCTTCCATTCCTGTCACTATGGAACCGCACAACGAAGAGTGGCAGCGCTTTGTTGTGCTGCTCCAGCGCGCTTTTGACAACGGACTGCACCTGCCGCTACTCCAACTGATGATGACGCCAGACGAGCGCGAGGCGTTGGGTACGCGCTTGCGTATTATCGAGGAGCTGATGCGCGGCGAAATGAGCCAGCGCGAACTGAAAAACGATTTAGGCGTCGGTATTGCCACCATTACCCGAGGCTCCAACAGCCTGAAAAGCACACCGCCCGCGTTGAAAGACTGGCTGGAAGCGCAGCTGTTAAAAGGGTCAGATAAAATCTGAACCCTCGGCCTTCTGCTGGTATACGGCGTTATGGAAAGGGCAAAGCGCCAAAATAAGCGCCTGATGATAGACGCTGGTGCGGCTGAGTTGACCGGCGGTAAAGGCACCAATCGCGCCACCTTTGTGCTTGATGTTTTCAATACCGGTCAGGCTCGCCATCACTTCGCCCAGTTCGCGACCGGCCATAATGCCTTTCAGCACGACCGGTGGGAGCGTAAAGCTGGCGGAGCGGGACTCGCCGCGCTGCTGACGGTTTTCAATGACCATCCAGGCAAACGCGCTTTCCCCTTCAATACCGGCTTCAACGGCTACCCAAAAATCCGCCTGCGGGCGAAGCCGCCGCGCATTTTGTACACGCTGACGTGCGCCAGTTCTCGTTTCTGCATCGGTAAGAGGCTGCGCAGCGACGCCGCTGTCGACCTCGATACCCTCCATATGGCAGGATCCTTCACCGAAAATATCGCTAAAAGCCTGCGAAATGGCCTTAATTTTTGCCGGATTGATGGTTGCAGCGACAACATGGTACATAATTAGTTGAACCTTCTACGCAAATTTGCCGCAGTATAACGGAAAACAGTAATGCTACAGGTCTATCTTGTTCGCCACGGGGAAACGCTTTGGAATGCAGCGAGACGCATTCAGGGACAGTCGGACAGTGCACTAACGGCTAAAGGAGAGCAGCAGGCACGGCAGGTGGGGGAACGGATGAAACATCTGGGCATCACCCACGTTATCGCCAGCGACCTGGGCCGTACCAAACGAACGGCTGAAATTATCGCGGACGCCTGCGGCTGCGACGTCACGCTGGATCCGCGTCTGCGTGAACTCAATATGGGTGTGCTGGAACAGCGCCCGTTAGATTCGTTAACGCCGGAAGAAGAAAGCTGGCGCACAGCGCTAATCAACGGTACCGAAAACGGACGTATTCCAAACGGCGAGTCCATGACGGAACTGGCTGCGCGGATGCATGAGGCGCTCAATGCCTGCCTGCAGCTGCCTGCCGGCAGTCGGCCTTTGCTGGTCAGCCACGGTATGGCGCTGGGCGCGTTGGTCAGTACGCTGCTGGGACTGCCGGCCTGGGCCGAGCGTCGACTGCGGCTGCGCAACTGCTCCATTTCCCGCGTCGATTATCAAAAGAGCGCCTGGCTGGCGTCCGGCTGGGTGGTAGAGACAGCGGGCGACGTGTCGCATCTGGATGCGCCCGCGCTGGACGAGCTACAGCGTTAACGGGAGCGTGAAGCCACGCGGAAACGGCTTCACGGCTCAACCTGACGGCGGATGGGAATCAGATATTCGCAGCGAATATCTTTTGGCGGTTCCGGCTGTCTTTTTCCGCCGTGGGTATAGAAACGCTCAATATCCTGACCGTAACGGCGTGTAAGCTGCAGCGTCGGCATACAGGTGCCGTAAATCAGCAGGATAAATTCCTGCAGGCTGTTTCTCGGCCCTTCGTAGGTAAACTGCACATACTCACCGCCTTCCAGCAGCACTGTTTGCGTTGCCGGAAACGGGTGAGTAAGCTTTTCAGACGGCACGGCAGTAGTGTAGAGAATTTCCTGCTCATCATCTTTCTCTACGCTTGGCCGCGACTGGTGCAGACCGTACAGCACGGGCGGGATAGTGTCCGTTTCCGTCAGAAACTGCCGCCAGAAGTGCAGGCGCATTTCATCGCGGTAGCTGGAGATCTGCTCCAGCGTACAGGTATAGTTTTGCGTTTGTCCGACCAGTACCGTTTCCGGCAGGTTCACATACGTGGCCTCGGGCAGCTGGAAATCATCCAGACGGATCGGTGGACGCAGACCGAAAGAGTGCCAGTCAGACGCGCGACGATACCAGGCGGGCGTCTGATTAAACTGTTTTTTGAATGCGCGCGTGAAGGTTTGCTGCGAGTCAAAGCGATACTGCAGTGCAATATCCAGAATAGGACGGCTGGTCAGGCGCAGCGCGACCGCAGCTTTTGAAAGCCGGCGTGCACGGATATAGGCGCCAATAGCATGGCCAGTCACTTCTTTAAACATCCTTTGCAAATGCCATTTTGAATAGCCTGCTCTGGCAGCAACGTGATCCAGAGACAACGGCTGGTCAAGGTGGCCTTCAAGCCAGACTAGCAGGTCGCGAATGATACCGGCTTGATCCATAAAACGTCCTCATCCTGGTTAATATTGGCATAGCAGCGGGGCTGACAGCGATCTTTCGTATTCTGAATCCGTTATGCTATACCGGGGCACGGCAGGTCCGCCAGCGTAAATACGTTGAGCGAAGTAACTTACGATGTCATCTATTTTCTATGCAATGGTAACGATATGACAATAAAAAAAATGTTAATGGTCACGGCGATCATGCTCGCGCCTTACGCGGCGCATGCTGAGGTGGTTGGTTCGGTCGATACTACTTTCAAAGTGTTCGGGCCGGACCATAAAATTGTGGTCGAAGCTTTCGACGATCCCGATGTCCAAAACGTGACCTGCTACCTCAGCCGGGCAAAAACGGGCGGGATTAAAGGCGGTTTAGGTTTGGCAGAAGATACGTCGGACGCTGCTATTTCCTGCCAGCAGGTTGGGCCAATAACGCTCAGCGACAAGATTGCTCAGGGTAAAGCAGAGGGTGAAGTGGTGTTCCGTAAACGCACATCGCTGGTCTTCAAAAAGCTTCAGGTGGTCCGTTTTTTCGATCGCAAGCGCAACGCGCTTATTTACCTGAGCTATTCCGACAAGGTGGTGGAAGGATCGCCTAAAAATGCATTAAGCGCCGTACCCATCATGCCCTGGAGTCGCTAAGGCAAACGTGAGGGGGCCGCGAAAAC
>NZ_DALZCD010000377.1:0-3202 GCF_031978025.1 Erwinia sp. | reverse complement strand
TGTCTGCATTGTCTGCATTGTCTGCATTGTCTGCATTGTCTGCATTGTCTGCATTGTCTGCATTACCTGCATTACCTGCATTACCTGCCTTTACCTGTTTTATCGTCTTAACCCTGTCCGCCTCTTTTCTCTCCCGCTTCGTGACGTCCAAATCCCCCAGAGTTTTACCGTTCCGCTCGTGCCGCTTCGCTTTTTTTAGAAAATATGCCGCTGTGTCATGCAAACCTGCCATCTTCTACTACAATTATCCGTACGTTACGCATTTGAGCAGCGTTTTATGTTGCTGCCAGCCGTTTTGCTGTAACGATAAGCTGTTATCACCTAAGGTTAAGGAGAAATAAGATGAATAAAGACGAAGCCGGCGGTAACTGGAAACAGTTAAAGGGTAAATTTAAAGAAAAATGGGGCAAGCTGACCGACGACGACATGACAGTCGTGGAAGGAAAACGCGATCAGCTGGTCGGTAAAATTCAGGAACGTTACGGTTATACCAAAGACCAGGCTGAGAAAGAGCTGGGCGATTGGGAAAGCAGCAACAACCATCGTTTCTGACGGAACGGCCCCCGGTCAGCCTGGCATCGCCAGCGCTGATAACGACCGGGGAGCATTCTACGAAAAGGGCAGCGCTTTTGGCGCTGCCCTTTTGCTTTTCTGTCCCGCCTGTCCATCTTCGCCGCTTAAATTATTCTAAAGCTTAAGGGGTTCAGCGGCCGCGTTTTTTTGTACTGGCAGTATGATCGTGCTGGCACGCATCATGATGCTGGCAGGCCTCCACCTCGACGCAGCTTTTGCACAGGCCGTGCGCTTCTATCACGCTGTTGGTCAGAGCAAAGCCTGCAGTACGCGACAGAGATTTCAGAATATCCTCCACGCCTTCTGCGTGCTGCTCGGCCACGCCGCCGCAGCGATCGCAAATCAGCATTGCCGACGTATGCGATGGCCCTTCAAAATGATGGCAGACCACATAGCTGTTAGTAGACTCAACGCGATGGACGAACCCCTGCTCCAAAAGGAAATCCAGCGCCCGATAGATGGTAGGTGGCTTGGCCTGCGGTTCGCTGGCGCGCAACAAATCCAGCAGGTCGTACGCGCTGATCGCGCCATGATGGTGGCTCATCAACCGCAGCACTTCCAGACGCTGAGGCGTCAGCCTGACGTTGCGCTGCTGGCAGATAGCTTCCGCCTGCGACAGAATTTTTTCAGGACTGTTAATGTTCATCATGCTCCCCAGTCTGGCTTAGCACGTTATATTATCACAGCGTCAGTAAAAACGTCGCGCTTCTGACTTTCTGCCTTCCCTTACGTCGTCCTGACCGCCACGCGCTAAAATCCCAGTCAAAATCGAAGGTTATAAATTCGCCCGCTTTTTGAGCTGTGCTGTACCATTGATGACTAAAGAAGCGCGTCAATAACGGTTGCACTCTGAAATGTTTTAACTACATTTACTTAAGTTTTTGTAAACATTGCTGCGTCAGTCATTGAAAACACGGCTTATTTTCCAGCCGGATAGCAGATTAAAAGCCGCGCAATGAGCAGAAAAGGGCGGGTAATTTGACTTAGTTCAGGCTAATGACTTCTCGCTGTTCGGCCCATTATACGGGCAATCAAACGTATTGCGCTTCGGGCGCTGTCTTCTTTGCTGAAGGGTTAGAAGTAAATGGTCAATAAATTCAAGCTGAACAGATTCACACGACCGGCCGTATTTCCCGTGCTGTTGCTGGCTCCGTTAAGCGCTCTGGCCGCTGGCAACTACTATGACGCCCGCAATGATGCAATGGGTGGGACAGGCGTTGCCTCTTCAACCTACGGCACAGCGGTGCTGGCTAACCCGGCACTGATGACGAAAGCCCAGCCGGAAGACGATGTCAGCATTATTCTGCCAGCCGCCGGTGCCCAGCTTACGGACAAGCACAAGCTGATCGATAAAGTGGATGATTTGACCGACAGCGTGGATCGCTATCAGGATATTGCTCGCCAGGGTGTTTTAAGCTTTGCTGACTATCCACGAGTGAAATCTGCAGCGGGCGATCTGGCGAACCAGCTGCGCGGCATCAAGGGCAATAAAGCCTGGGCAACGGCAGGGGCTGCCGTTGCGGTGACCGTGCCAAACGAAGTGCTGCCTTTTGCCTTTGTCGCGAAAGCTTACGGAACGGCGCATGTAAGGGCTAACGTCAGCCAGGGCGATATCGATTATTTACAGCGTGTAGCCGACGGCAAAGATCTTCCCCGGCCAGGCGTCCAGAACTCGCTAACGTCATCCGCGCTGGGACGCGGCGCTATTGTTTATGACTATGGCGTTGCCGTGGCGCACGAGTTCGTTATCGCCGGTCAGCCGGTTTCTTTTGGCATTACGCCGAAGATCCAGAAAACGTATCTCTATAACTACAGCGCTTCTGTTTATAACTACGATAAATCAGACTTCACTAAAGGGCGCTATAAGAATTCCAATACCGGTTTCAACATGGACGCCGGTGTGGCGACCGATCTGAACGCCAACTGGACGCTGGGCGTCAGCGCACAGAACCTGATTGCCCGTGATATCGATACTCGTGAAGTTAATGGCTATAAGGATACCTACCAGATCCGCCCGGTCGTCACCCCTGGCGTTTCCTGGCATACCGAGCGGCTGACGACGGCGCTGGATGTAGATGCCACCCCAACCAAACGGTTTAAAACAGTAGAAGACAGCCAGTATGCAGGCGTAGGCGCGGAGTATCGCGTGCTGGACTGGCTGCAGCTGCGCGCGGGTTATCGTGCAGATTTAAAGGCCAACGATACCAATGTGGTTACTGCCGGCTTTGGGCTGTCGCCGTTTAATAAGGTCCATTTGGATCTGGCCGGAATGCGTGGTAATGACAATACCTGGGGTGCCGTAGCCCAGCTTAACTTCACGTTCTGATTTTCCTCAAGGGCGCATCATCGTGCGCCCTTACAGCCCGTTTAGCGATTGCGGGCAGTCATGCTATCATTGCGCACATTATCGTCATTTGTTAATCAGAGTCTTTGCGCTTTATGACCCAGAATTTACCTGCCCACCGTTTTTCCGTTGCGCCAATGCTGGACTGGACCGACCGTCACTGCCGCTACTTTCATCGTCAGCTGAGCCGTCAGGCGCTGCTTTACACCGAGATGGTCACTACCGGCGCCATTATTCATGGCAAAGGCGACTATCTGGCCTGGAACCAGCAAGAACAGCCGGTCG
>NZ_DALZCD010000376.1:0-3205 GCF_031978025.1 Erwinia sp. | reverse complement strand
TGCGGGTCGTGCTTCCAGGCGGAACCGCCGTAAAAGGATGGATAGTTATTTGGCGCTTTGCCATTGCGACCGTCGCGCCAAATGTAAAAATCACGGTAAAGGTTGTCTTTTGATTTGCGGCTTTCCACAAACCACTGATGCTCATCGCTGGTATGGTTGACCACCAGATCGATAATCAGTCGCATATTGCGTTTTTTCACTTCCACCATCAGGCGATCAAAATCCGCCATCGTACCGAATTCTTTCATCACTTTGTGGTAGTCGCGAATGTCATACCCATTGTCGACATTAGGTGAATCAAAATGCGGACTCAGCCAGATAACGTTAACCCCCAGCGTTTTCAGATAATCAAGTTTTTCAGTAATGCCATTCAGATCGCCAACGCCATCGCCGTTAGTATCGTTGAATGAACGGGGATAAACCTGGTAAACCACCGCCTCTTTCCACCATGCGGCCTCATCATGCACCGAGTGACCTGCCATATTTTTTGTCATTGTCTTCTCCAGGTCAGACGCAAATGCCTGCTGGCTTAGCATGACTGCCATCAGCGTTGCAGATAACCAGCTCAGGCGTGATGCCGACGTTTTTTTTATCAAGTTGTCCATTTTGCTATCTCTTTGATTAGCCCAAAATACCGTCTGCCGCCGCTAACGGCTGGCTGAACTGAAGTCTTCTTCCGCAGCCTGTTCCCGTTGGGCGGGCTTAGTGGTGAAAGAATGTCTTGACGGAAAAGTAATCCCCGGCACTTTTTACCGCGCAGGCTAAGCGCTAAATTTGCGATCGAGATCTAAAAATAACCGTTTACGAGAGGTCTGTTAAAAGGTGAAGTTGTATATATTTATTCGGTAATTCGTTATTCATCTGTGAAAATAAAAAATTAATCAGCCAGTTATACGCATTTTACTTTTGTGAATTTTCAATTGCAGAATGGATAAGAGGTATAAAAGTGATTTACACGCTGATAGCGCAAAAGCTGCGTGAGCGCATTAATTCGGAAGAGTTTCAGCAGGGCGATACGTTACCTGGCGAACTTGTGCTGGCAAAGGAAACCGGGGTTTCACGCAGCACGTTGCGTAAAGCGATTCATATCCTGGTTGAAGAAGGCATGCTCGAACGCAGGCACGGCAGCGGCACTTATATTTTGCAAAAGGATTTACAGCATGATACCTACGGTTTAAACAGTTTTGCCGAGCATATGCAGCAAATTAAACGAGAGTTGAGAAACGAAGTGGTGCAGTTTTGCATCAGGCTGGCTCCCCCGGCCATCGCGCGCCAGCTGCGCATTAAGGCCAACGAACAGGTTTACTATTTCCAACGCATCCGCCACGTAGACGGCAAACCTTACATGGTGGAAGACAGCTATATGCCGGTGCGGCTTTTCCCCACGCTTTCTTTACATTATATGCGCGGCTCTAAATTTGACTACATCGAGAACCAGTGCGGCATCATCATTGATAGCTGTATTGAAACCTTTACCCCGGTGCTGGCTGCTGAACCCTACGCCTACCACCTGAAACTTACAGAGGGTGCATTGCTGCTGCAACTTACCTCCCTTGCGCTGTCCACCGGTGGGAAGTATTTGGACTTTTCGATCATGTATATGAACCCCAGCGAATATCAGGTGAAATACCATATGAAGCGCAACAAAATGCTATAGAGCCACGATGGGCGTGGCAATAAAAACGCCAGGAACCGCTTATACGCGCGGAGATAATGCAGGTGAGCTTCACGATCGGCGGGATAGTGATGGTTCTGTGCTCAGATCATGTGAGGCGCGGCCTCAAAGCCTGAACGAACATCTGCTCCTGGCACAGAGCGGACTGACGGCAAGCAAGGTCCGCTATGAGCGAAAAGCGGACATTAAAATCTTGATTACCTGGCGCTACCTAAGTCACGGTCACTTTCCAGACCTTTAAGCATAAGTGTCGCTTCTTCGATACGAATAAATCGCCCTGAATCATCTGTTTCAGCAAACATGTAAACCTCCATATCTACTTTTTCACCATTGCGCTTATTTAACAGAACACGATGGCGGGTTGCATAGAGATTCCCATGACGTAGTTCGTCGTGCACCTCAATTTTACCGGAAGCCAGAATTTCCCGAAGTTTACGTGCATGGCGGGCAAAGCCATCTAAGCCCTCCCACTCGTTATCAGTGCGCTGCCGATAACCGGGACTAAAATGGCGTTTGAGTATCACCTCCAGTGCCATCTCCTGTTTGTTAATAATCTCATCCAGTACGGTAGTAATAGAAATCATTGTCATGGTCAGTCCTCAGTGAAAGTTATGAGTACTCTACAATCGACTCAATGGCTCCGGTACGGTATAAAAGACAACAAATACCGCAAGTACGCCAATATGACCGATTCATTGATTCCATTAGCCCAGGCTCTTTCTTCAGATGGACCCACTTTGATTGTCGCGGCTCGCCAGTCTGATGCAATTAGGGAAACATCAAGGCACCACCACATTCGCGGACAGTTACTCGGCGCTGAACATGGGCTGCTCACGATCGATGCCGAAAATTATCGCTGGGTCGTACCGGCAACACATGCCGTATGGATACCTCCAAATGTTCCGCATGGTCTTCTCTCGCATGGCCCCTATTCAGGATGGAGTGTTTATATATCTGCCGCGGCCTGTGGCGAATTACCTGATAAGCCTGCTGTCCTCTCAGTCACAAATCTGCTGCGTGAGGCGATAACACGAGCAGCCTCATGGAAGAAAGCAGAGCTTAATGCGCCTCAAAAACGTTTATCTGGCGTTATCCTCGATGAAATAGGAACTCTTCCTAAGGTTAATCTTGGGCTGCCAATGCCGCAGGATATTCGGCTCCTCAGAGTTGCACAGGCGCTGTCAGATAACCCAGACGACGGCCGGAAACTGGAGGAATGGGCATACTGGGCGGGAGTGTCATCACGCACACTTACACGTCGATTCAGTGCTGAAACCGGTTTTAGCTTTAATGAATGGCGACAGCGCATACGGTTACTCAAGGCTCTTGAACTCCTGGCTACGGGTAAGCAAGTGACGACTGTTGCACTGGAGCTTGGGTATGACAATGTGAGTGCCTTTATTGCGTTGTTTCGCAGGGTGTTTGGCACCACACCTGCGCGGTTTAAATTTTAAATATGTAAGCCAGTAGTTAATGTCCGCTTCTGGCACAAAGCGGACGTTATTATTGAGTAGTATGTCCGCTATTTTG
>NZ_DALZCD010000375.1:0-3211 GCF_031978025.1 Erwinia sp. | reverse complement strand
CGATTTGCAGGAGCTGGCCACGCTGGCAGTACGCGCGTTGGATGCGCTGCTGGACTATCAGGATTACCCGATCCCGGCCGCCAAACGTGGCGCAATGGGCCGTCGTACGCTGGGTATCGGCGTGATCAACTTTGCTTATTATCTGGCGAAGCACGGCGTGCGCTACTCTGACGGCAGCGCTAACAACCTGACGCACAAAACGTTTGAAGCCATTCAGTACTACCTGCTGAAAGCCTCTAACGAGCTGGCGCAGGAGCAAGGCGCCTGCCCGTGGTTCAATGAAACCACCTATGCGCAGGGCATTATGCCGATTGACACCTATAAGAAAGATCTGGATGCGATCAGCAACGAGCCGCTGCATCTGGACTGGGAAGCGCTGCGTGAATCGATTAAAACGCACGGCCTGCGCAACTCCACGCTGTCCGCGCTGATGCCGTCAGAGACCTCTTCGCAGATCTCTAACGCCACCAACGGCATTGAGCCACCACGTGGCCATATCAGTATCAAGGCTTCTAAAGATGGCATTCTGCGTCAGGTGGTGCCGGAGTACGAGCGTCTGAAAGATCAGTACGAACTGCTGTGGGAAATGCCGAACAACGACGGTTATTTGCAGCTGGTTGGCCTGATGCAGAAATTTATCGACCAGGCGATTTCATCGAATACCAACTACGATCCGACCCGCTTTGCGAACGGCCGCGTACCGATGAAACAGCTGCTGAAAGATCTGCTGACTGCCTATAAATTTGGCGTGAAAACGCTTTACTACCAGAACACTCGCGACGGCGCGGAAGATGCTCAGGATGACCTGGCGCCTTCCATTCAGGATGACGGCTGTGAAAGCGGCGCCTGCAAAATTTAACCAAAGCGGGGCGAGCTTCGCCCCCTGATTTTATGTCGGGCGGGGTTTTCCCTGCCCTTCCTCACTGGATAATGTCATGGCTTACACCACGTTCTCGCAAAATAAAAACGACCAGCTGAACGAACCGATGTTTTTCGGCCAGCCGGTTAACGTCGCCCGCTACGACCAGCAGAAATACGGCATTTTTGAAAAGCTGATCGAAAAGCAGCTCTCCTTTTTCTGGCGTCCGGAAGAGGTGGACGTGTCGCGCGACCGCATCGACTACCAGAGCCTGCCCGATCACGAAAAGCACATCTTTATCAGCAACCTGAAGTACCAGACGCTGCTGGATTCTATTCAGGGACGTAGCCCGAATGTGGCGCTGCTGCCGTTGATTTCGATCCCCGAGCTGGAAACCTGGATTGAAACCTGGGCGTTTTCCGAAACCATTCACTCACGCTCTTACACGCATATTATCCGTAATATCGTTAACGATCCGGCGGTCGTGTTTGATGACATTGTGACCAACGAGCAGATTCTGTCGCGCGCCAAAGATATTTCCGGCTATTACGACAACCTGATCGAGATGACCAATTACTGGCATCTGCTGGGTGAAGGCACGCATCAGGTCAACGGCAAAACCGTTACCGTTAACCTCAGGGAGCTGAAAAAGCAGCTCTATATCTGCCTGATGAGCGTTAACGCGCTGGAAGCTATCCGCTTCTACGTCAGTTTTGCCTGTTCTTTTGCGTTTGCCGAGCGTGAACTGATGGAAGGCAATGCGAAGATTATCAAGCTGATTGCCCGTGATGAAGCGCTGCACCTGACCGGTACCCAGCACATGCTGAACCTGCTGAGAAGCGGCGAAGACGATCCTGAAATGGCGGAAATTGCTAAAGAGTGCCAGCAGGAGTGCTACGACCTGTTTGTGCTGGCCGCGCAGCAAGAGAAAGAGTGGGCAGAATATCTGTTCCGCGATGGTTCAATGATTGGCCTGAACAAAGATATTCTTTGCCAATACATTGAATATATTACTAATATTCGCATGAACGCGGTTGGGCTGGAGCTGCCGTTTAAAACCCGCTCTAACCCTATCCCGTGGATCAACTCCTGGTTGGTTTCGGATAACGTTCAGGTCGCACCGCAGGAAGTGGAAGTCAGCTCCTATCTGGTTGGCCAGATCGATTCCGAAGTAGGCGAAAACGACTTCGACGACTTCCAGCTGTAATATGCGGAGGTACGTTACCCTCAGCGCCTGCGGCACACGCCTGGAATGCGCTGAGGATCACCCCAACTTACTGGCGACGCTGGAAGCCCATCACTATCAGGTGGAATTCCAGTGCCGTGAAGGCTACTGCGGCTCCTGCCGTATGCGCCTGGTAAAAGGTGAAGTCAGCTATGCGGAGCAGCCGCTGGCCTTTGTACAGCCGGGAGAAATCCTGCCGTGCTGCTGCAAGGCCAGGGGAGATATTGAAATCGAAATCCTGCACCTTTAGCCGTTCGTCCACTGACCGCGCCCTTCGGCGCGGTTTTTTTTCAGCCTTGCTGCGTTTCCACCACCTCAATCCAGCCGTGGCCACCTGAAACGTCCAGCCCCTCCATCCAACGCCTGAGCATATTCAGCGCCATCATGGCCACCACGTCCTGACGCGCCTTCAGCCCATGTCGGTTATTGCTGAACTTCACGCGCTGGCTCCAGCAGCCCTGCGGCGTGTAAAGGGCAAAACCAAGGTGATGATCTTTTTCGGCCCCCACCACCAGCGCCAGGCTGGCCTTACCGGCTTCGGCCAGCTGTTTCGCACGCTGCATCAGTTCAGCCAGGCTTTCATCCTGCGCTGGCAGCACATTGCCTGCCGCCAGCGGGGCCTGTACCGAGGCGAGCTGATATTGCACCAGTCCGGCGGTGAACTGTTCGCTTATCGCCAGCTGATGGTGCTGTTCTTGCAGGCGGCGGGAGAGCTGTGCAGGCAGCCCTTCCGTGCCCTCAAAGAGAGTGCTTTCACCGGCGATATCACGTACCTGCTGCCAGAACTGCTCCATTTCAGGCAGTTTTGAGGTTGGGCCATTCAGTTTTAACTCAATAATCGGCATGGAGGCGCGATAGCCCATCACCACCCCTTCCGGCAGCGGCAGCGGCTCGATTTCTGATGCCAGATCGCTTTCGCCGCGGCCAAAGGTCGTCAGGCGTAGGCAGACCGGCGGGTCTGAAACCGGAAAGCGGGCTTTAAGACGAGGCAGAATTTGCTCCTCGACCATTTTTTTATATTCCGACGGCACGCCAGGCGTGAAGAAGATCCAGCAGCGGTTAAGTTTCATTGCAAAACCGCAGGCGGTGCCAATGGGGTTATCAATCATCTCGGCACCCGCCGGGAT
>NZ_DALZCD010000374.1:0-3229 GCF_031978025.1 Erwinia sp. | reverse complement strand
AGACAGGCTGGTGGACGTTTTTCCCGGCGCGGAAAAAAACCTGATCCGTAGCCAGCTGGCCGGCAGTCTGAAAGCCGTGATCGCGCAAAAGCTGGTGCCTGGCGTGGCGGAAGGGCGAGTGGCGCTATTTGAGGTGCTGATTAATACGCCCGCCACGAGCAGTTTGATTCGGGAGGGGAAAACGCATCAGCTGCCGGGCGTGCTGCAAACTGGTGCGCAGCTAGGGATGCAGACCTTCAGCCAGAGCCTGCAGGCACGCCGCAAGGCAGGGCTGGTGGCGTAACGGAATCGAGGCGGGCGGCAGGTAGCAGGGGCGTAACGGTAAGCGGGGTTGCTGTGCAAGCCGGGCGACATCATGTGGCCCGGCGGTAAAAGTGTATAAGCGAGCCGATTAGCTCCACGCGTTCTCAAACCAGCTTTCCAGGATAATCACCGCCGAAAGGGAATCGACGCTACCTTTGGTCAGTGCGCGAAAGCCGCCGCGTGAAAAGAGATCGGCCCGGGCTTCCACCGTGCTGAGACGCTCATCGTGCAGCTCTACCTTGACGCCGAAGCGGCCGTGCAGTCGGTTAGCAAATTTACGCGCTCTGGCGGTCAAGGGTTGCTCGGTGCCGTCCATGTTCAGCGGCAGGCCGACCACGACATGATCCGGCTGCCACTCTTTTAGCAGCGCCTCGATTTTGTTCCAGTCAGGCGTGCCGTCCTGCGCTTTTAAAGCAGGCAGCGGACGCGCTGTGCCGGTAAGCTGTTGGCCGATTGCCACGCCGATGCTTTTCGTACCAAAATCAAAGGCCAGCAGGGTAAGGTGGCTCATCAGGCGTGTCCAACGTCGCTGGTGATATTGTGAATATCCACGCCGATGCTTTTCGCCGCTTCACGCCAGCGTTCGGCAACGGGCGTTTTAAACAAAATATTGCTGTTGGCCGGAGTGGTCAGCCAGGTGTTCTCCAGCAGCTCGTTTTCCAGCTGGTCTTTCTCCCAGGCGCAGTAACCCAGCGCGACCAGCACGCTGTCCGGCTGTTCCGGCGTACCAAGCGTTTCCAGCACGTCGCGGGAAGTGGTGATAACTGTATTATCGGAAACGCGAATACTGGATGCGTAGGTATGCTGAGCAGAGTGCAAAATAAAGCCCCGATCTTCCGCGAGCGGGCCGCCGGTAAACACTGGCTTATCGAGTTTTACATCGGGTTCGCGCGGGGTCGGCATAATTTTTAACTTCTTAAGAATGCCGTCGACGGTAAGATTTTCCATCGGTTTATTAACAATAATCCCCATGGCGCCTTCGTCATTGTGTTCGCAGATATACACAACCGAACGTTTGAACAAAGGATCCAGCAGCGTGGGCATGGCAATCAAAAAATGATGCTGTAAATTCATATCAGGATTCTGTAGTCGGGTTGCCCACCTGCGGTGAAGGCCGCAGGCAGACAACAGGGTTAGCACGAAGGCCCGTCAATCCTTTTTTTATCAGGCCAGTCGTTTTTCAATCGCATCCATAAGCATACCAGTAATTGAAATCGGGAATGCGGCCTCGATCTCACGTATGCAGGTCGGGCTGGTGACGTTAATTTCGGTCAGCTTGTCGCCAATGATATCCAGTCCGACAAAAATCAGGCCTTTTTGCTTCAGCATCGGGCCTACGCGACGGGCAATCTCCCAGTCGCTTTCGGACAGTGGACGCGCTTCGCCCCGGCCACCAGCCGCCAGGTTGCCGCGCGTTTCACCGGATTTAGGAATACGGGCCAGACAATAAGGCACCGGCTCGCCATCCACGACCAGCACGCGCTTATCGCCTTCTTTAATCGCTGGCAGATAATTCTGCGCCATGCAGTAGAAACTGCCGTGCTCGGTCAGCGTTTCAATGATGACCGACAGGTTAGGATCTTCTTTCTTAACCCGGAAAATAGAGGCGCCGCCCATGCCGTCCAGCGGCTTCAGGATGATATCGCCGTGCTCCTGCCAGAAATCGCGGATCTGTTGCGCGCTGCGGGTAACCAGCGTGTCCGGTGTCAGCTCCGCAAACCACGCGGTGTAGAGCTTCTCGTTGCAATCACGCAGGCTCTGCGGCTTATTCACGATCAGCGTGCCTTTTTCTTCCGCGCGCTCAAGGATATAGGTCGCGTAGATAAATTCAGTGTCGAAAGGCGGATCTTTACGCATCAGGACAACGTTCAGGTCGGCCAGCGCGATATCCTGCTCGCCGCCAAACTCGTACCATTTATCATAGTTTTGCTCAACGCTCAGTAGACGCGTAGCGGCACGGGCTTCACCGCCGCGCAGATAGAGATCTTTCATCTCCATATAGTGAATTTCGTAACCGCGACGCTGTGCTTCCAGCAGCATCGCGAAGCTGCTGTCTTTTTTAATATTGATGGCGCTAATCGGGTCCATCACAATGCCGAGCTTAATCATTATTCTCTCCAGTTGAGCTTTTTGGCCTGCCGTTTTCTCGTCAGTGCCTGTTATCAGCCTAAATCACCAAACCGCACCTGAAGGGCGGTAATGGCGGTTAGCGCGGTGGTTTCTGTGCGTAGTACCCGAGGCCCTAAAAGGATATCGGTAAAGGTGTGGCGCGCCGTCATCGCAATCTCATCTGCCGTCAGGCCGCCTTCTGGCCCAATCAGCAAACGCACCCGTTCCACGGGCTGCGGCAGGGTATTAATGCTTTGGCTCGCTCTTGGGTGCAAATTAAGCTTCAGGCAATCATCCTCTTCGGCGCACCACTCTTCCAGCGTCATTGCTTCACGCACCTGCGGCACGCGGTTTCTGCCGCACTGCTCGCAGGCGGCAATGGCGATTTTCTGCCACTGCTGGATTTTTTTCGCCAGCCTCTGTGCATCAAGCTTTACGCCACAGCGCTCAGAAAACAAGGGGGTAATGCAGTTTACGCCCAGCTCCACCGCCTTTTGAATGGTGAACTCCATCTTCTCGCCCCGCGACATCACCTGGCCTAAATGTAGGTGAAGCGGTGATTCACGGCACTCTTCGCGGCTTTCCAGCACGGCGACGCGCACATTTTTCTTATCTGCCTGCACAATTTCAGCGCTAAATGTCAGATTAGTACCATCGAACAATTCCAGGCGCTGCCCGGCGTTCATTCGCAGTACGCGTCCTACGTGATTTGCCGCTTCTTCATTGAGGAAAACTTCGCTGCCGACGACCAGAGTGTCAGCATGATAAATGCGGGGTATACGCATGAGGATCCTGATAAAAGTAACTGGCCGCAGCA
>NZ_DALZCD010000373.1:0-3239 GCF_031978025.1 Erwinia sp. | reverse complement strand
AGTGCGGGTGACAGCGCAAGGATCTGCTGCATTTTGACGAAATCGGCATCGGAAGTCCCGGTAGAAACCATTACGTACTGCAGTACGCTTTCCGGCACGCGAGCGACGAAGGCCTGCCACTGTGCCAGACTATAGTGCTTGTGAACGGCGGTAAGGACCTGAAAGGAGGCGAGTGCTTCCGCCATGCTGAAAGTGCCGACAGTATCCATATTAGCGGCAATAATCGGCACGCCTGACCAGGCCACGCCAGAGTGTTTGAAGGTGAACTGGCGGTTCAGGTCCACCTGGGAACGACTCTTCAACGTGGAACGCTTGGGGCGGATCAGGACATCTTTAAAACCTAACTTAATATCTTCTTCAATACGCATAAATCACTTCCTGGTTGATGGCGCAATCTGATGATTGGGTGCTGCTGCCAGCTCCAGTAGCCTTATCATACGCGCTAAAAACGCACGGACAAGACTGCGAAAACAGGTTTATTTAGGCTACAATCCCATAAATTTATCTGTGATTCTCTTATGTGATCTGCGCCCCACTTTTAAAGGCGGCGTTAAGGGGGGCCTGAGTGAATGCAGCCATATCAGAGCCGGGAGAATCGGGACTATGAGCTATACTGTTGCGCTGACCGGCGGTATCGGCAGTGGGAAAACCACTATCGCTAACGCCTTTGCGGCCAGAGGCGTGGATGTCGTTGACGCGGATATTATCGCACGTCAGGTTGTAGAGCCTGGTCAGCCTGCGTTAGCGGCAATACACGAGCGGTTCGGCGCGACGGTTATCCAGCCGGACGGCACGTTAAACCGCGCCGCGCTGCGCCAGCGGATTTTCAGTTCCGCCGAGGAAAAAGCCTGGCTGAACGCCCTTCTACATCCGCTGATCCACCAAGAGACCCGCCGCCAGCTGGCATTAACCCGCTCGGTCTGGTGCCTGTGGGTCGTTCCTTTGCTGGTTGAAAACAATTTGCAGCACCTGGCCGATCGGGTGCTGGTAGTGGATGTCGATCGCGAAACGCAGCTGGCACGCACCATGACCAGAGACAACATTAGCCGTGAACAGGCTGAACATATTTTGGCTGCGCAGGCCACGCGTGAAGCGCGACTTGCCGTAGCCGACGACATTATCGATAACGGCGGCACACCTGTTGATGTGGCCACCAGAGTTGCCCAGCTGGACCGGTACTACCGCCAGCTTGCCGGAGCAACAGATCAGGACTAAAGCATGAGCACAACGGTTTTATTTGAGTATCCTTTGAATGAAAAAATGCGCACCTGGCTGCGCATTGAATTTTTGATGAATCAACTGGAGAGCAGCCGCGCTATCGTTGATTCAGTCAGCGCGCTAACTTTTTTCCGTAATGCGGCCGAATTGCTGGATGTATTTGAACGCGGCGAACTGCGTACCGAAATCGTTAAAGAACTCGACAAGCAGCAGCAGAAGCTGCGCTCGTGGGCGGAAGTGCCGGGCGTTGACAAAGATGTTGTGCATCAGCTGCACGACAGCCTGAAAACGCGTTCTGGTGCGTTAATGGCCGCGCCGCGTATGGGGCAGATGATGCGGGAGGATCGCTTAATCGGACTGGTGCGCCAGCGCTTAAGTATCCCCGGCGGCTGCTGCAGTTTCGACCTGCCTACGTTGCATATCTGGCTGCACATAGAACAGGAGAAACGGGACAGTCTGGTCGCACTGTGGATGAATTCGCTCTCGCCAATCCGTGATGCGCTGACGCTGATTTTAGATTTAATCCGTCAGTCGGGCGCTTTCCGCCACCAGACCAGTCTGAACGGATTTTATCAGGATAATGCGGAAGGCGCCGATCTGCTGCGCCTGCAGCTGATGCTGGAAGATTCGCTTTATCCGCAGGTTTCCGGCCATAAAAGCCGCTACGCTATCCGTTTTCTGCCGCTCGACAGCGAGCACGGTGAGGTGCCGACACGCCTCGATTTTCAACTTGCCTGCTGCTGAGGTAACAAACAATGAATGACGCGATCACCGTTAACTGCCCAACCTGCGATAAAGAAGTGATTTGGGATGAGCTAAGCCCCTGGCGCCCTTTCTGCAGCAAACGCTGTCAGCTAATTGACCTTGGCGAATGGGCGAACGAAGAGAAAAGGATCCCCAGTGAAGGCGATCTCTCCGACAGCGACGAATGGAGCGAAGAACCGAAGGATCGCTACTGATAAAAGATGACCGCTGGCTGAACACGGAGCAGTAACCGCTTTTTTTCAGCCAGCCACGGCATCGTAACGCTTACAGCAGACCGGCCTGCAGGCGAGCGATCAGTTCCGCATTGGCGGGAGGAAACTCTGCCGCCTGCAGCGCCTGTTGGTTAACCCAACGCTGCGGTTGCCCTTCCCGTCCCCAGGGCTCACCCTGCCAGGCTTCCACCAAAAAGAAATGTAGCGTTACCCGCAGCTCGCTATCCTGATGCACTGCCGTACCGCAGGCCGATGCGCTCAGCATTGTTATACCTGTTTCTTCCTGCAGTTCGCGCTTCAACGCCTGTTCCGGCGTTTCTCCTGTTTCAATTTTACCCCCGGGAAACTCCCACCGGTTAGCCATATGGGATTTGGCGGATCGCTGGGTCAAAAAGATTCTTTTCTGTTCGTCACGAATAATACCGACTGCCACCTGCAAATGCTTCATAGCTGCTCTCTGGATTACTTAAGGTCTGCCGCCACTATTCCAGCGTTGCCCTGCGATCGCAAGCCCCGTTGTCACCTGCGAGACGTGACGTAAATCAGTTATGCAACAGCATGAAAATGGCGACATAGCGGGACGATAATCAAAACAGAGCGTAGAATTTTGCTTCAGGAAAAGCCCACAGCGAAGTGGGTAGTTGTCGACTCAAGGATAAGAGGAGAAGAATATGCACCGCATTTTTAGCGTTCAGATCAACAGGGTCATGCTGCCCGCGCTACTCGTAGTGACAACAATCGTGATAGTGCAGCTGCCTTTACGCCTGTGGTTACCTGCCCTGCTGCTGAGTTGGGCGCTCCTGGCGCTGGCGTGGGTGGATATCCGGATGCTGCTTCTGCCGGACCTGCTGACGCTACCGCTGTTATGGGTTGGGCTGCTTGCCAGCTCGATTGGCGCGCTGCCAGGCCTGACGCCGGAGCAGGCTGTATACGGCGCGGCGGCCGGTTATAGCACGCTTTGGCTGCTTTCAGGCGGCTATCGCCTGCTGAGAGGCAAGGAGGGACTGGGGTTGGGCGATGCCAAATTACTGGCCGCGCTGGGGG
>NZ_DALZCD010000372.1:0-3261 GCF_031978025.1 Erwinia sp. | reverse complement strand
GGCTATTTCTGCTTTATTTTATGTTGCCCCGGCGACTGTTTATGCTAAAGAGCTGAGGCTGCCGCGCGCTGAAAGAGGTATTTATTCATCCTCTTAAGTAGGGAAAAGAAGGTCGCATTGTCCCGCGCGCTTATTGGATATCAACGCGCTGACAGTTAGCGAGTCTTTTCTGCCACGACGCGAGGGCATTATGAAATATCCCCTCTACTGCTATCAGCCACAAAGTATCCCTTCTATCGCTTACCGGAAAGGCATTATAAAGGGCACGGTACTGGCTGCGTTGCTATATTACTGCCTGCTATGGCTGCTCTGGACAGCGGTAACGCGCCCCATCCGCCTGATATTTTTCATAAATCAATGATTTAATTTAATAAACGCTGCCCGTGGCGTGTTTTTACGTTCAGGAAAAATGCCAGGGTGGGTATCGTAAACAGGAAGACAAAGGCAAAAAGTAGACGGAAGCGCAAGAAGGGATAATCAGTTTACTTTCGGGAAAGTAGGTAAAACAGCAACATTATCTGTCGGCAATAAAATTAACCCCGGTACTCACAGCCGGAGCTGGCGTACCAGGCAACTTGCCGTGCGTTTCTGTTCAAACTTCCGTCCAGCGCTATGGCTCTTCTTACCACCTTTATCTCTTGCTTCTGATGCTTTTCACGACCGTTAGCAAAATCCCCTTTGCCGTTCTGTTCTCTTGTTTCCCATCTCAGAAACGCTCTTATGGTCTTCCGCAAACTTTCCACAACTGCCACGATGCCCGGCCATCATTACTCCGCCAATATAAATTTCATTAGTTAAGTGACAACCGGATTTATATTTAACCGGGAATGCCATGTTGCACCATTAAAACCAGACAGTCGTTATTATTTTGCAAATGCATGAACCGATCCGCTTAACATAAAGCTACACATCAATAATTGGATGTGCGAATTTTTAAAAAGGCATGCAGGGTTTTATTTTTTATACCCAACTGATTATCTTTATAAATACCCACCCCACATGCGTAAGAAATCAAACGTTACGCCTGCTGCAATAAAAATATTTGCAACAGTTGTGTCAGCCAGCCTGCTCGCATTCAGGGATTTTTGTCCGTTTGCGTCTCTTTAAGAAATAACGCTGTCGGCGTGAGTAAGCGCTCTTATCTCATGTTTGAGGCTGCATCCCAGCCTGGAGAGCAGCAGATTAAACGGGGAACCATTGGGGTAAAGCGGGTAAAGTTTATAACTGATGACTTTACCCGCGCGCTGCGCGTACGCAATAAATAGCATTCAGATTGTTAGCTTTAAGGCCTGACAGGTACCTGTTTCTCTGGCGCATTAACGACAACCATCACCAATGGGCGCTTTTTGACCTTGCAGGCCTGAGAATACGCCAGCTCACAAACCTCACAAAGATCCCGGACCTCTGATTCATATTCATATTCCATAAAATAACGAAACGTAGCGCTGCGCGATCCTGTTCTCCAGAACCTTTGCTGCTCTAAAATTTCATCAAGTTGCCTGAACGTCAGGGCCGAAGGGTTATGAAAACCCACTCTCACGCGATATATAGTCATGCCCTGATTATTTGCAGAGTGAGGCAAATTATCCAGGCGGTACAGGTTCTTACTGAGATAGGTAAAATCTGCATTGACCCAACTGGCTACGAGACCCGCCGTATGCAGGCGAGCGATTTTTAATTTAACCTTTTGATATAATTACACTTACCACGCCAATGAGGCAGGTTGGTTGGATGACCACACCTAAGCGCTTCACCGGGGCAGATTCGATCTGTCTTGTTCCGATGCTCTACCTGAAAACCGATCTATTGCTTTAAGGGTTTTAGAAGCGGCTCAGGGGGATTTTTAACGCTGGAGATTTCACAGTGATGCGGCATGGTGTTCCTCTTGTATCCGCCCCCATGCGGAGCTGAATGCGGGATTTCTCATCCAGATTAATTTTTACTGTATGTCCACACAGCCTGATTAAGTTAACATACGCCCAAATATATCGACTCAGGTTATTATTTCGTAAGGCTAATTGGCCAAAAAAATTCTGTGCACCCTTAAAAGGAAATTTTACGGCTACTGGTAAAGTATTACTGGTTCTGATTTTTTCCGCCTGCCTCACGCTGGTGATTGAGGCTGGCTTTGTACATGTGACGCCTTACCTGGACAAAATAACAGATAATAAAATCATAAAGTGGGCTGATACCAGATAGAAAATTAGAATCAGAAATATTTTTTTCGCCGGCCCTTAAATTAGTAATTAATCCTAAAAATAAAACCCTTCTTAGCCCGAACACTACAATTAGATAATAGAGTAAACTGCCGGGGGCTATGTCGATGAAAAATAATGTGATGTTTGAACGTAAAAAAAATCGTGCAATATATATCATGGAAAAAAAAGGGATGTGGCCCAGCCTCTACGCTCCTCCCTGCCACATTTTTTTATGGCGATTGGGGTTTAATGTCGCGCCCCCACCCTTCTCTTCTTTCTGGGGAAATTTTCTTTGCTTTACGGGTATAAATACGCCTTTCTGGGGCACGGTGATGTGGTTTGTTTTTTGGAAAGCGGAGCGGGAATACTTATTTTCTGCCGTAGTGACTATCGTTACCGTAGGGGTGATCGCGGGTCTGATTATGGCAACGCTCGAACAATGGCGAGGAAAAGCCAATCATCTTCCGGCATGGAACGAAATTTGACCCACCCTTGACGGCTAATCACGAGTCGTGATTAAAAAGCCCACTGCAGAAGTGGGTTTTTTACTTGCCCTGGCGCGGACCAATGAACCCTTTCAAATCAGTCCGTATAACATACCTACGCGGGCCATCAATTGTATAAAATCGCCATCAGAAAGGCCGGTTGAGCCATTAAGCCAGTGAGCCATTGAGCCAATGAGCCAATGAGCCAATGAGCCAATGAGCAAATGAGCCAATGAGCCAATTTTTCAGGTGAAATGTGGGTCTTAGCAAGACATTATCCCCACCTTAAATAGCTGGCCGTTCTTTTGCTCCCTTCTTACCTGCCGTCAACTCTGCTTTTAGCCAGAACCCGTTCAGGCTCTGCAGCATGACCGTATACCAGCATATGCTTAAGCGCGGCCGCTTTATCACCATCAGGCCTGATAAAAATCCATATTCGGGCGGCTAAGATTTCATTTTGTATTTACAAAAACGACAGCTGCGACCTTTACCCATTTTTCTCCCTTTCAAATCCGGAAGCAGGAGCACAAAGCACAAAGCACAAAGCACAAAGCACAAAGCACAAAGCACAAAGCACA
>NZ_DALZCD010000371.1:0-3270 GCF_031978025.1 Erwinia sp. | reverse complement strand
GTATCACCGCTCAGCTTTTTCACGCTGGCCACGCTATCGGCAAACTGTAAGCTGTCAAAATAGGGATAGCTGCCACCGTTAACAGCATGCCAGGCAGATTTACGGTCGAAAATGCGCTGAAAGCTGAATACCACGTCGTCCGCATTCATTGGGCGGGAGGGACTAAACCAGGCGGTTTTCTGGAAAGGCACATTATGCCGCAGATGGAAGCGGTAGGTAGCGCCGTTATCCAGCGTCTCCCAGCTTGCCGCCAGCTCGGGAATGAGCCGATAGGTATAGGGATCAACATCCAGCAGGCGATCGTAGAGCTGCGCGGCAAGCGTATCCACCACCAGCCCGCCGCTGGCGAGCTGTGGATTAAAAGTTGTCGCCGCGCCGTTCACGCAATAGACAAAGCCGCTTTGGCGGATATCTTCCGGCGGAGCAGCGGCAGCAGAAGCGACCAGGCTAAGGCCGACCAGAAAAGTGCAGAGTAGTGTGCGCATAGGTCATCTGAAATATCAGGCAATCCTCAGAGTGTACCGCACTCTTGAGGCTCCCCCAAAGTTTGCCAGGACAACTGGCGCTTTTTCATCCGCCAGCACTGTTCCCCTCCGGGGAAACAGGGCCAGCATCCTGACGCTATCCTGATTAATCGCGACCGGACGACAGAAGCCCTTATACCGTTTTACCCGTCGATGCGGGTAGGCGTGTTTCAGCGGTATACGCCCGATATTAGTGTGGTAATGAGAATTATTCTCACTAAAAGCTTTACAGGAGCGTGTGAGAATGATTATTATTCCCTTGCACTTCAACGGGGGCTCTACCGGAGAAGGGCACGACATTGCTCACATTGCTTCCAGTATTTTTAGCCCGCGCCGAGCGGGCTTTTTTTTGCGCATTTTTCGGCGGGGGCAGCGGCGAAAGAGAGACGAGGGCGTCTATACTGGAAGCGTAAAGGAGGCACTTATGTCTGACAAAATTAAATTATTACAGGGCGATATCACGCAAGTACCGGTAGAGGCGATGGTCAATGCGGCTAACTCGTCGCTGCTGGGCGGTGGCGGAGTGGACGGCGCAATACATCGTGCCGGGGGCAGCGCTATTTTGGAAGAGTGCAGGGCAATCCGTGCCCGACAGGGCGGCTGCAAAGAAGGCGACGCCGTGATCACCGGTGCAGGTAACCTGCCTGCACGCTATGTTATCCATACTGTAGGGCCGGTATGGAATGGGGGGCAAAACGGTGAACCGGAGCTTTTACGAAGTGCTTACCACCGCTGCTTCGACCTGGTAGATGAATACAAGATTAAATCGGTTTCGTTTCCCAACATCAGCACCGGTATCTATCGATTTCCCAAAACGCTGGCGGCAGAGATAGCGCTGGAAGCGATTGTCGCCAGGCTTAGTGAAACGGTAGAGCAGGTTAATATCGTTTGCTTTGAGCAGGAAAGCTACGCTATCTGGCGCACCTTACTTCAGCAGCAGAGCTAAGATTTCTTATGTCGTGCCGTCATCCGCCCCGATTTCTACATTATGCTTTTTCATCATTGCGCGCAGCTGGTGGTAGGTGACGCCCAGCAGATCTGCCGCCCGACGCTGGTTATAGCGCGCCTGTTCCAGGCCTTTTTGCAGCAGCTCTCTTTCCTGATGATGCTGCCAGCGACGTAAATCCAGCGGTAAAGCGGGCAGATCGCCGGCGGTGTTGGCTGTCGGAGCCGCATAGAGCCGCTGAAAAGGGTTGATAATAATGGTATCCAGCGCCTCATCCGTTTCGCTATGGCGATAGACAGATCGCTCCACCACGTTTTTTAATTCCCGCACGTTGCCCGGCCATTCGTGCTCCAGCAGCGTCTGCCGTGCCCTTGTGGAGAAACCAGGGAAAAACGGCAGGCCCAGTTCCCGGCACATCTGAATAGCAAAATGCTCTGCCATGACCAGGATGTCGCTACGGCGCTCGCGCAGCGGCGGCAGCTGCACCACGTCAAAGGCAAGCCTGTCCAGCAGATCGGCACGAAACTTCCCCTCTTCAGCCAGCTGCGGTAAATCGGCGTTGGTGGCGCAGACCAGACGCACGCTAACCTGTAAAGGCTGGCTGCCACCGACGCGCTCCAGCTGACCATATTCGATAACCCGCAGCAGTTTTTCCTGCACCAGCATCGGGGCTGTTGCCAGCTCGTCTAAAAACAGCGTACCGCCATCGGCACGCTCGAAGCGGCCAAGGTGGCGCTTTTGTGCACCGGTAAACGCGCCAGCTTCGTGGCCAAAAAGTTCGGAATCCAGCAGGCTCTCGTTCAGGGCCGCGCAGTTTAAGGAAATAAACGGTCCCTGCCAGCGCTCGGAAAGATAATGCAGCCGACTGGCGATCAGCTCTTTACCGGTGCCGCGTTCGCCGATCACCAGCACCGGCTTATTCAGCGGTGCCAGGCGCGAAACCTGCTCCAACACCTCCAGAAAATTATTCGACTCGCCAAGCAGCGTCTCTTTTTCCATTTTTTTCGCCAAATAGTGGTTATTTACACCACTTTAGAGAAACTCAGCCCGACTGTAAACCTGCCTATTCAAGTAAAATCAAAGGGATAAAAGTTGGCATGCGAATTGAATAGCTATCTCCGTCACACCAAAATTTATTAAGAGGATGAACATTATGGGTATTTTTTCTCGCTTTGCCGACATCGTGAACGCCAATATCAATTCGCTGCTGGAAAAAGCAGAAGATCCGCAGAAGCTGGTGCGCCTGATGATTCAGGAAATGGAAGATACGCTGGTGGAAGTACGATCCACCTCTGCCCGCGCACTGGCAGAGAAAAAACAGCTGCACCGCCGTATTGAACAGGCAGAGATTCAGCAGGCCGAGTGGCAGGAAAAAGCGGAGCTGGCGCTGCGTAAAGATAAAGATGACCTGGCCCGCGCTGCGCTGATTGAAAAACAGAGGTTGAGCGACCTGACCGTCTCGCTAACGCGTGAAGCGGAACAGGTAGAAGAAACCCTGGGCCGTATGAAGGGTGAAATTGGTGAGCTGGAGAAAAAACTGAGTGAAACCCGTGCTCGCCAGCAGGCGCTGACCCTGCGTCATCAGGCTGCTTCTTCTTCACGCGACGTGCGTCGCCAGTTGGACAGCGGTAAAATTGACGAGGCGATGGCTCGATTTGAGTCTTTCGAGCGCCGTATCGACCATATGGAAGCCGAGGCCGAGAGCCATAGCTTTGGCAAAAAGAAAAGCCTGGATCAGGAATTCGCTGACCTTCAGGCAGACGACGCCATTTCCGAGCAGCTGGCGGCCCTGAAGACAAA
>NZ_DALZCD010000370.1:0-3271 GCF_031978025.1 Erwinia sp. | reverse complement strand
ACTAAACTGTTGAACGCGCTTGATAAAATGCTGGAAGTCCTGAAAAGTCTGGCTGACGTAATGGCGGCAGAGCAGCAACAGCTCTCGAGCGGTCAGATCAACAGCAGCCTGCTGCAACGTATTACGGAAGATAAAAGTTCGCTGCTGGCGACGCTCAATTTCCTTGAGCAGCTGCGCCGCGATGCAGAAAAAGAAGTGGGATTGCATGCGCCTTATAGTGGACAGTCAGACATGGCTCGTCGCTGGGCTGCCGTGCAGGAACAGACGGTAAAACTGCGCGATACCAATTTACATAACGGGATGCTGCTTAATCATCAAATCACCTTTACCGAAAAGGCGATTGAAGTCTTAAAGCCCTACCAGACCCAGAGTTTTTATGGCCCGAATGGCCAGGCGACCTCAAGCAGCTTTATCAGCCGTAAGGTATAAAGCGTCGTCACTGCCCCGGCCCGCGCCGGGGTTGACGTCTTACCGCGGCAGAATCGAAAATCCCGAGGCTGTTTCCTGCGTCGTTATCGACCCGGTCATCGCCTCGGGCTTTCAGATTTGTCAGCCACGTGAAGCCCCGTTTTTCAACGGGGCTTTTTTATATCGCCGTAGTGCGGGCAAAATCTTTTACGCGGAAGCCCAGCAGCCCCAGCACGGCAAAATATACGCCGCCGCCAACGGCACACACCGCCGCCAGGCGCAGCAGCCGCATCAGCATATTGCCCTGCGTCCACTCTGGCATCACCCACATCATCCCTGCCAGCGCCCCGGCCATAGCCACCACCGCAATGACCAAACGCAGCAAAAAGCTGAACCAACCGGGCTGAGGCAGAAAAATTTTCTGTTTGCGTAGCTGCCAGTAGAGCAGCGAGGCATTCAGACAGGCCGCCAGACCGATCGACAGTGATAACCCGGCGTGTTTCAGCGGGCCAATAAAGGCCAGGTTCATCAGCTGCGTCATGATAAGCGTTACGATGGCGATTTTTACCGGTGTTTTGATGTCCTGTCGCGAATAAAAGCCCGGCGCCAGGATTTTCACTACGATCAGCCCCATTAGCCCCACCGAGTAGGCGACCAGCGCACGCTGGGTCATGGCCGCATCAAAGGCGGAAAATTTGCCGTACTGGAACAGCGCAACGGTCAGCGGCTTAGCGAGGATACCCAACGCCACCGCGCTTGGCAGTGCCAGCACGAAGCAGAGGCGCAGCCCCCAATCCATCAGGCGGTTATACTCCTCGTGATTTTTGCTGGCAAAGCTTTTAGCCAGCGACGGCAGCAGGATGGTGCCCAGCGCCACGCCCAATACGCCGGAAGGAAACTCCATCAGGCGGTCAGCGTAGTACATCCATGAGACCGAACCGGATACCAAAAATGAGGCAAAAATGGTGTTAATAATTAAGGAAATCTGGCTCACCGACACGCCAAGGATCGCCGGTCCCATCTGACGCATTACCCGCCAGACGCCGGCATCTTTCAGGTTCAGGCGCGGCAGGACCAGCATCCCAATCTTTTTCAAATGCGGCAGCTGATACCCCAGCTGCAAAACGCCTCCGGCTACCACTGCCCAGGCCAACGCCATTATTGGCGGATGGAAATGCGGGGCCGCAAACACGGCAAAACCGATCATGCTGATATTCAGCAGCGTCGGCGCAAAGGCCGGCACGGAAAAACGGTTCCAGGTATTCAGGATCGCGCCAGCCAGTGAGGCCAACGAAATCAGCATGATATAGGGAAAAGTCACCCGCAGCAGCGCCGAGGTTAGCGCAAACTTATCGGCCGTATCGGCAAAACCGGGTGCGGTCACATAAATCACCCAAGGCGCGGCAAACATCCCGGCCACGGTAACGACCGCCAGCGCCAGCGTTAACAGACCCGAGACGTAGGCGACAAACACGCGTGTCGCTTCCTCACCCTGCTTGCTTTTATATTCCGCCAGAATAGGCACAAAGGCTTGAGAAAAAGCCCCTTCGGCAAAGATGCGACGCAGCAGGTTGGGCAGTTTAAAGGCGACAAAGAAGGCATCCGTTGCCATTCCCGCGCCGAACACTCTTGCCACAATGGCATCGCGTGCAAAGCCGAGCACGCGAGAAAACAGGGTCATCGAGCTGACCGCTGCCAGGGATTTCAACAGGTTCATGATCTTCGATTCTTTTAAAGGAGGTGGCGCGCCACGGTTATCATTCGGCCGCTTCAGACGGCACGAAGCGGGGATAGTCTACTGATATACCGTGAAATAACCATATACGAATGTAACACCATCATTCCCGATCGCTGTTGCGCCAGAGCTTTTCGATGACGCGCTGCGCTATCAGCGCCTGCTCACCGGACGTTTGCGGCATAGTCTGATTTTGTACGCACTCAATAAAATGGCGGGCGGCGCCCACAAACCCCCGCTGCTCCAGGGTACTTTGCCAGCCGGGAACCGGTTCAATGATAGTGCTGCTCGCCTGTTCCTGGCACAGTTCGCGCATATCCTCTACCTGCCAGACGCAGCCATCCGCTATCGCCATCACCGTTTCGCGCTGCGTACCGGCTCGCCGGTGCATACTGGTGGTGATTTGCAGGCTACCCTGGTAAAAATGGTGTTCTGCATAAAGCATCTGGCCTTCATCGTTAGTTAACAGCGTGCCGCCCTGTAGCGTACCGCCGCCGCCGAGCCAGAGCGCGGTGTCCACCACGTGCAGATAATCATCGAGCAGCGTAAAAAAGAGGTCGTGCGGGCCGACGCTGTCGCTGCGGTGTTTGTCCATACGCAGCGAGGCCAGTCCCCCCAACGCTTTTAACTGCAGATAACGCGGCGCAAAGCGACGGTTAAACGCGACCATCAGCTTGCGGCCACGCTGCTGCGCCAGCGCCACCAGCTGTTCGGCCTCGGCCAGCGTCGCCGCCAGCGGTTTATCCACGCAGACATCCTTACCCGCAAGCAGCAGCTGTTTAACGATACTGAAATGGGTGGCGGTGGAAGTATGCACAAATACCGCGTCGCAATCGTTGATCAGCGCGTCCAGCGTGGCATAAAGAGGTATACGCCAGCTGTCGCAAATCGGGCGGGCCTTTTGCTGGTTCGGGGAGAACGCCCCCACCAGCTGCCAGCCTTGTTCGTTAGCCAGCACCGGAAGCCAGGCTTTCTGTGCAATGCTGCCCAACCCTACCATACCTATACGCAACGTTGTCATATCAGGATCCCTGAAGCAAGTGAGCCAGCTGCTGCTGCATTTCCGCTACCTGGCGTTCCAGTTCCGCCACCCTTTCCGTCAGATCGCCGCTTTCAGACGGAAAGGGT